>NZ_RZSV01000108.1:0-18727 GCF_004023205.1 Mesorhizobium sp. M1A.F.Ca.IN.020.03.2.1
GTCCAAATATGACCACGGTGGATGCGCTCGAACGGGCGATGGGCTGCGCGGCCGGCCGTTCCATCATCGACTACGGCCTCCATGCGGTGGTGACGATGGGGACCGGCGCCAACGTCGAGGCACAACTTAGCCAATTGGCCGGGCAAGGCATTGCTTCGGTCAAGCTTTTCATGACCTACCAGGGCTTCGCGGTCGACGACGACCTGTTCTTCACCGTGCTCGATACGGCGAGGAAGCTCGGCTGGATCGTCATGGTTCATGCCGAGAACGATGCCGCCATTCGGCGCACGCGGCAGCGGCTGATCGAGCTTGGCCGCACCGAGATGCGCTATCACGCCGTGGCGCACAGCGAGATCATGGAGCGCGAGGCGACCCATCGGGCTCTGGCGCTGGCGGAGATGACCGGCACCCGCATGGCCATCGTCCATGTGTCGTCGCGGCAGTCCGCCGAGGAAGTCGCGCGGGCGCGTCAGCGCGGCGTCGACGTCGCGGCCGAAACCTGCCCGCAATACATCTTCCTCGGTGCCGCGGACCTCGCCCGCCCAGGCAGGGACGCCGCCCGCTTCGTCTTTTCGCCGCCGCCGCGCACGCCGCATAGCCGCGAGCATCTCTGGCGGCTGCTGGCGGACGGCGGCATCGACCTCTGGTCGTCCGATCATTCGCCCTATTATTTCGCCGACAAGATCGGCAAAGCGCCGCAGCCAGGTTTCACCACGACATTGAGCGGTATTCCGGGCCTGGAAACCAGGCTGCCGCTGCTGTTTTCCGAAGGGCTGCTGACGGGGCGCCTTTCGCTGCAGCGATATCTGGATCTGACCTCGCGCAATGCCGCCGCGATCTACGGTCTCGACCACCGCAAGGGTCGCATCGCCCCCGGCCTGGACGCTGATCTCGCGCTCTGGGACCCGGCACGCAAGTGGACCATCGGCCACGAAATGCTGCACTCGCGCGTCGACTTTTCGCCTTACGAAGGCAAGGCGGTGACGGGCAAGCCGATCACCGTGCTGCTGCGTGGTGAGCCGCTGATCGCGGGCGAAAAGCTGCAGGCGCAAGCTGGTTTCGGCGGCTTCGTCGCGCGCCGTCCGTCCGATCCGGCAAAGGCCGGCACGGCTGTGGAGGACACCACGCCATGGCTCGACCCCTGATTGGGCGACTTGGAATATCGGCCTGGCAGAACGTCGGACTTACAGCGTGGGTCGCAAGGTCCGAAATGTGACCGAGTAGCGGTGTTCTGCGAGCGGCGGAATGCTGTGCTCCCATTCGTTGCGCGCCGGACCGGCCATGAGATAGGCGGATCTCGGCTCGACCTCGATCGTCTGCCGGTCCCATGTCGCGCCGTTCCTGCGGCGCAGCCGGAAACTGCAGGATGCCAGCAGGGAGACGCCTGCGACGAGCTCGAAATGGGGCTTGTCGCGATGCCAGCCGATGCCCGCGCCAGGCCGGTATTCGTTGATCAGCACCTGCGAGAACTCCGACGCGGGCCGACCGGCGAAGTCGGCGACCTTGTCGCGAAGCGGCAGCAGGAAGTCGGGTATGGCCGGTGCTTCCACGACCTCGCGGCGGTCGTAGTCGTAACGCAGCCCGAAGCCGACAACCTGCCTGTTGGCTAGATGGCCGTGGAAGTCGAAGGGCTTGAACGGCAGGCCTTCGATGCAGCGCACCAACGCGCTTTCTTCGTTGCGCGTGATCAGCTCCGGCCGGTAGCGGAATCCTTCCGGCAGGCTGTTCGGGACACCGAAAAGATCTCCTTGGCGGACTTGCGCCGTGGCGCTCGATTTCGTTGACGGCATAAACCTCAGATAGGCAATTCGGCAGGTCTCGCAAGGCCCTGATCCGTCGGCAGCCGGTGCGACGGAACCCATTGACAGCTCCGGGAATTACGCATTGGCCAACGGGGCGCTCGTTTCATGCCTTCCACCGCCAACCGGAACATCTATTACGACCCGGCGACGAATCCTTTCGGTATGGTTTGTCCCGAGCGGCGACCGCTATGACTATGAGCAGGTTGAGCCAGAGACCCACGCGGCATTCAAGGCTGCTCGGTCCAAGGGCCGGTTCTTCAACGAGTTCGTGCGCGACCGATACAGCTTCCATCTGGTGGCGCAAGGACCGCAGCATTGAACCAGAGCCCCGCTCCAATGCCCTGCTCGAAGCCACCCCTCCTGTCGTTGGGCAGGGCCTGTTAGCCTTATTGCTCAGCTACGGTTCGAACTGGGGAATTGGTATCTACCGGTGTGACTTTCGATCGGTTGTGCGAGCTTGCGCAGCGCCGGTGCGCACCGCCGCGTGGCAGTCAACCTCCCTTGCGCGGAACGTTCCTCTGCTGTCCCGGCGTGCTCTGCCTCCGACTTCCGTCGATGCTGTCACAGTCGCGTGAGCTTCCGGGCCTTCGCCTGCAAAATTCGGAACAATGCCCCCGTTGAGAGGTTAGCGCCCCATAGCCAGCCCCGATGACAGCCAGCCTGGGAGCGAGCCATGTCCCGAATTTCCGCGCCAAGCACGACCGGCCTCAGCCGGCGAAGCTTCATGACAGCTACTGTCTCAGCCGCCGCGGCGGCGCCCTTGCTCAGCTCCCCAACGAGAGCGGCAAAACCGGCCGCGACCCGTTCCGGCTTGAGGGAAAAGGTCGCGGTGTCCTTGCGCATCAACAAGCAGCCTTACGAGCTTTCGCTGGATGCCAGGACCAGCCTGCTTGACGCCCTGCGGGACCATGTCGGCCTTACCGGCACGAAAAAAGGTTGCGACCATGGGCAGTGCGGCGCCTGCACCGTTCTGGTGGACGGAAAGCGCGTGCTCTCCTGCTTGAGCTTCGCCGTGATGAACGACGGCAAGGAGGTGACGACCGTCGAAGGGCTTGCCTCGAGCGACGGCAAGCTGCATCCGATGCAGCAGGCCTTCATCGACCACGACGCGTTCCAGTGCGGCTACTGCACGCCGGGTCAGATCATGTCGGCCATCGGCTGCGTCAACGAAGGCCACGCCAACTCCGAGGACGACATCCGCGAATACATGAGCGGCAATATCTGCCGCTGTGCGGCCTACCCGAACATCGTCGCCGCGGTCGTCCAGGCGCGCGATCAGGCGAGAGGAACCTGACGATGCGCCCCTTCATCTATGAACGGCCGACAGATGTCTCCGCCGCGGTCGCCATCGCATCCCGCTTTACCACCGAGGACGACCAGCCGACACGGGCGAACGCGCAGTTCATCGCAGGCGGCACCAATCTTGCAGACTATATGAAACTTGGGGTGGCGGCGCCCAACCGGCTGCTGGACCTCAACCGGCTCGAAGAGCCAGGGCTGAGGCAGATCAGGGTTACCGACGACGGCGTGCGCTTCGGCGCCCTGGTGCGGATGGGCGAGGCTGCCGACCATGGCGAAGTCAAACGCCGCTATCCCGTCATTGCCGAAAGTTTGCGGCTGGCGGCGAGCGGCCAGATCCGCAACATGGCGAGCCTTGCCGGCAACATGCTGCAGCGAACGCGCTGCGAATATTTCCGCGAGCCCTCCTGGGCCTGCAACAAGCGGGTGCCGGGTTCGGGCTGCGCGGCGATGGAAGGCTTCAACCGCCAGCACGCGGTGCTGGGCGCCAGCGATGCCTGCATTGCCACCTATCACGGCGACTTTGCCCAGGCTCTGATTGCGCTCGATGCCGTTATTCGAGCCGAGGGGTCTCGCGGAGCGCGCGAAATTCCCTTTGCCAGGCTGCATCGGCTGCCCCGCGACACGCCGCATATCGAGACGGATCTGGCGGCGGACGAGATCATCACCGCCATCGAGGTGCCTGCCTTACCGTGGGCCCGGCGCTCGCATTACCTGAAGATCCGCGACCGCGAGTCTTATGCCTTTGCGCTGGCCTCGGCGGCCGTTGCGCTCGACCTCGACGGCGACAGCGTCCGCGAGGCAAGGATTGCGCTCGGCGGGCTGGCGACGGTGCCGTGGCGCGCCGGCGAGGCCGAAGCGGCCCTGCAGGGCAAGAAGCTCGACGAGGCATCGGCAGGTGCGGCGGCGGACGCTGCCTTTGCCGGTGCCGAACCGCGCCAGCACAATGCGTTCAAGATCGAGCTCGGCAAGCGGACGCTGGTGCGCGCGCTGCTCGAAACGCGAGACATGAAGGTGTGACCATGGACCCAGCCGCTCCGAAGCCCAAGGAGAACATGGGCGAACCGCTGCCGCGCGTCGATGCGCGGCTGAAAGTCACCGGGCAAGCCCACTATCCGGCAGACCTGCCGACGGCAAACCTAGCCTATGGCGCGCTGGCCACCAGCAGCATCGCCAAGGGCAGGGTGACGAAGCTTCACCTGGACGATGCCCGTGCCGTGCCCGGCCTTCTCAACATCGTCACTTATGGCGACATGGACAAGGTCGAGAAGCCGAAATTCGGCAACGCCGGCGCGACCTCGATCGGACCGCTGCATGACAGGACGATTTTCCACGACGGCCAGATCATCGCCTTGGCCGTTGCCGAGACATTCGAGGCGGCGGAGGAGGCGGCCCAGTTGATCCGCGCCGATTACGAGGAAGAGAAGCCGTCCGCGAGTTTCGATAGTCCCGGCACCAAAACCATTCCCGCCGCCGGCAAGAGTCCGCTGTTCAAGGAGGATGTGAAAGCAGGCGATTTCGACGCCGCCTATGCAGCCGCCGCGGTCAGGATCGACGCTCGGTATTCAACGCCCACCCAGCACCACAACCCGATCGAGCTGTTCTCCACGACGGCATTTTGGCAGGGCGATCAGCTCATCGTCCACGAGCCGTCCCAGAACGTCACCGGCTGGAAGGCCGAACTTGCGAGAGAATTGAAAATCGATCCGGCCAATGTGCGCATCGTCAGTCCCTTCATCGGCGGCGCCTTCGGCTCAAAAGGACCGATGACGCCGCGCACCGCCATCGTCGCGGTAGCCGCAAAACGTCTCGGGCGTCCCGTGCGCTGCGTGACGAGCCGCATGCAGGCTTTCGGCACACAGACTTACCGGGCCGAAACCCGCCACCGCATCCGGATCGGCGCCGGCGAGGACGGCCGCATCACCGCTTTCGCGCACGAAGGATGGGAGGTGACATCGCGCCCTGATCCCTATGTTGTCGGCGGCACCTCGGCGACCGGCCGCATGTACGACTACGGCTCGGTGTTGACGCATGTGTCGCTGGTCCAGGCAGATCGCAACACGCCGGGCTACATGCGTTCGCCGCCCGAGACACCTTACGTCTACGCGCTGGAAAACGCGATGGACGAGATGGCGGTGGCGCTTGGCATGGACCCGGTCGAGTTCCGCCGCATCAATGAGCCGAAGGCGGAACCGATCGGCAAGAAGCCCTTCTCCAGCCGCTCGCTGATCCAATGCTATGAACAGGCGGCCAATGCCTTCGGCTGGGCGAAGCGGGACCCCAAGGTCGGCGCGATGCGCGACGGCGACTGGCTGATCGGCATGGGCTGCGCCACCGCCATCTACCCCACCGCGGTGGCACCATGCGCGGCGCGCGTGCGCCTGACGTCGGATGGCGATGTGCGGGTGCAATGCGGCTCGCATGAGATCGGCACCGGCGTCCGGACAGTGGCCGCCCAGATGGCCTCGGAACGTCTTGGCGTTTCGATCGACAAGGTGACCGTCGAAATGGGCGACAGCAGCCTGCCTCCGGCCCCGGTCTCAGGTGGTTCGATTTCCACCGCAAGCGTCTGCTCGGCGGTTCTGAAGGCTTGCGATGCCATCCGGGCGAAGCTCTCCGCCGGAGCCACGGCCGAAGGCGCCCCGCTTGCCGGCTCACATAACGAGGAACTGGACCTTGACGGCGGCAAGCTTGCGGCCAGGGGCGGAGCGTCCGCGAAGATCGAGGACGTCTTCAAGGCGATGCAAATTGGCGCGATCGAGGAATATGCCGAGTTTGCCCCGAAAGGTGCGACGCCTGAGGCAGTGAAGAAACTCTATGCCGGTCAGTCGGAATTCCATGGCGGCGATCAGGACGAGGACTCGGTGAAATACGCCTTCGGCGCGGAGTTCGTCGAAGTTCGCATCAACAGCTGTACTCGGGAAATCCGTGTGCCGCGCATCGTCGGCGCTTTCGCGGCCGGCCGCATCATGAACACGCGCACCGCGCGCAGCCAGCTGATGGGCGGCATGATCTGGGGCATCGGCCAGGCGCTGCATGAAGCGACCGAGGTCGACAGGCGCTATGCCCGCTACGTCAACCGCGACCTGCAGGATTACCTCGTGCCGGTCAACGCCGACATCAGGGACCTGCAGGTGATCCTGGTCCCGGAGCTAGACCACGCCGTCAATCCGGCCGGCGTCAAAGGCTTGGGCGAACTCGGCAATGTCGGCACCGCCGCCGCCGTTACCAGCGCGGTCTACCACGCGACGGGCAAGCGCATCCGCGATCTGCCGATCAGGATCGACCAGCTTATCGCTTGACGATGCGGCGAGCGGCAGCGCACCGCGATCTGCTCATCAATCCGCTGATTGCCGAGCCGCCGGTGCAATGCGAGCACCCCCACCCGCATTGCACCGTCGGACAGCTTCCGTTCACAACCCGTCGAATTTTCCCTGCCCGCTTGCCAGCGAGCGCCCCGCTTCGGTTTCGGCGAAGCAAAGGACAGAAAAGACTTCTTTTTGCGATCCGGCCCGGATGTTCTCTTGCCGACCCTAGAACACGCGAACGCTCGCCTGGGAGGCGACGCATAACGAGAGCGGCTCGAAATGTCCGCCCTTCCGCCGTTCGATCGCGCATCTGCGCCGTTTTGGCGAGGTGCAAGGTTGCGGGCGCCGGGTCCGGCAGCTATGTCGGGCCGGACATTCCCGGCGAGAAGGCAGAACCGATGAACGTCCTTTCCACGTCCAAATCGCACGGCGGCATCCAGGGCGTCTATTCGCACGCGTCGGAAGTCTGCGCTTGCGACATGACCTTTGCCGTCTTCGTGCCACCCCAGGCGAAGGACGGGCCTTTGCCGGTTTTGTGGTATCTCTCGGGGCTCACCTGCACCCATGCCAATGTCATGGACAAGGGCGAATACCGGCGCTTGGCGGCCGAGCTTGGACTCGTCGTCGTCTGCCCCGACACCAGCCCGCGCGGTCCGGACGTTCCCGATGAGAAGGACAATTGGCAGTTCGGCTGCGGCGCCGGCTTCTACATCGATGCCACGCAAGCGCCCTACGCGAAGAACTATCGCATGTACTCCTACGTCACCGAGGAGTTGCCGGCGCTTATTGAGGCCAAATTCCCGGTCGACATTTCGCGCCAGTCGATCTTCGGCCATTCGATGGGCGGGCACGGCGCGCTGACCATCGCGCTGAAGAACCCTGAGCGCTTCCGGAGCTGCTCGGCCTTCGCGCCGATCGTGCAGCCGACGACGGCGGGCTGGTCGCGGCCGGCGCTGGAAAAATATCTGGGATCAGACGAAAAGAGCTGGCGCGCCTGTGACGCCACGCTGCTCATCGAGGACGGCCATCGTTACGGCGAACTGCTCGTCGACCAGGGCAGCGCCGACGGCTTCCTCCAGGATGGTCTTCGTCCCTGGCTGCTCGAAGAGGCGTGCAAAAAGGCAGGCATCGCGCTGACGCTGCGCATGCAGGAGGGCTACGATCATTCCTACAATTTCATCTCGACCTTCATGGACGATCATTTGAAGTGGCACGCCGCGCGGATGGCATAGGCAGCGCAAACGCCCACCAGCCCTGAACCTGAAGTTGGATGGCCGCGACGCAATCCGGCGATCAAACGCGTCTTCTCATTGCGGTGAATAGGTCTCTGGAGTAATTTAGAACTTGGTTGGATGAGACGCATGCCCGCTGTCGTTATGCATGCGGTCTGCTCTGGTCCCGGCAGATTGTGAACTCTTTAACAGACCTCGGCGCCGCAAGCTGCGTTCCTGTGGCCGACAGGTCATAGCAGTTAAGGATTTGCCATGCTGCGATGCTGCGCGTTCCTTGCAGCCCTGGTTCTCGTGAGCTTCACGGCCTTCGAAGCTCATGCGGAGCGCAGGGTCGCCTTTGTGATCGGCAATTCCGAATACCGCGACATCCCGGCTCTCAAGAACCCGGACAAGGATGCCGAGGATGTGTCGAACACATTCCGCCTGGCCGGCTTCGACGTGTTCGTCGCCAAGGATCTCACCAAGCTTCGGTTCGAGGAGCAGTTCCGCAACTATCTCGCCGCGGCGGACGGTGCCGATCTCGCCGTCGTCTACTATTCGGGCCACGGTTTTCAGATCGGCGGCGAGAATTTCCTCATCCCGGTCGATGCCTCGCTCAAGGCCGCGGCCGACATCGAGGTCCAGGCGATCAAGCTCGACGACGTGCTGGAGCAGCTGCGGGCGAAATCGAAGATCCAGGTGATCATCCTCGATGCCTGCCGCAACAATCCGTTCCCGCGCAAGGACTATTGGTTGCGGGACCAGCTGATTGCCGCGGGCGGCACCGGACTTGCGCAGGTGAAGAGCTCGCTGAACACGCTGATTGCCTTCGCCACCGAGCCGGGAGCGGTCGCCTATGACGGAGCGAGCGATCTCAGTCCCTTCTCGTCCGCCTTCTCGCGTCGGGCGCTGGCGCCCAACCAGGAGATCCGCACGGTGATGGCGGCGGTTCGCCGCGACGTGGTCAAAGCCACCGATGGCAAGCAGGTTCCTTGGGAGAATTCGTCGCTGATCGACGAGGTGGTGCTGATGCGCCGCGCCAGTCGACCGGCACTGCCGCCGGTGCTGGAAAAGGTCGTGCCGTCGGGCGTCGGACCGGTGGCGCTTGACCTGCCGGAGCCGGTCGATGTCGACGGCGGCGCGGTCACCGTCAGCATCGAAAGGCCGCCGGCGCTTGGACGCCTGACGCTGGACGGCAAGCCTGTCGCTGTCGGCCAGCCGATTGCGGGCAAGGATCTGCCGCGTCTTAAGATGGACGTGCCGAAAGGATCCGGCGCGCAGGAAGAGGTCGACATGCTGGCCTATGCCACGCATGACAATTGGGGCGGTCAATCCCAAGGTATCCTGGTGTTTCGGGTCAAGAACGGGAACGCGGCCGAAGGGCAGCAGCTCATGGCTTCGCTCGAGGCCGAGCAGGAGCAGCAGGTGCTGGAGCGCGGCATTCACATCACCGGCGCCGCCGAGGCGATCGAGAACCGTGACGTAAGCGTCCCGATCGGTGTCGGCCCTGTGCCGCTGAAGCTCGTTTTTCCGACCAAGGATCCCACCGTCAGCGTGAAGCTTGCAAGCTATCCGGCAACGGGAACGCTGTCGCTGCCGGACCGGACCTTGTCTCCGGATTCAAGCCTGATGGCCGATGAAGTCGACCACTTGCGCTACGAACCCCAGATCGGCGCCGTCAAGCCGCTGAGCGTCGGCTTCGAAATAAGGGCCGACAACACGCCGTCGAAGCCGGCGACGATGAAACTGTCGCCAAGCGTCGACGCCTGTGACAGGGAGGCCGGCGAGCCTCTCGACCTGCAGGGCGTCGTCCCCGGCCTGCTGCCGAACGAAATCAGCAGCAACGCCGTGGATGTCTGCCGGGCAGCGGTGAAAGCCTATCCCGACATCGCCCGCTTCCGCTACCAGCTCGGGCGTGCGCTGCTTGTTGCCGGCAAGGTCGACGAGGCCAAGAAGGCGATCCAGGAGGCTGCCGACATGGGGCATGTCCGGGCGGTGTTCGAGCTTGGCTATCTCAACGCCACGGGAACGGGAATGCCCGTCAATCGCAAGCAGGCCAATACCTTCTATGCCGCAGCGTCCGACAAGGGCGATCCGTATGGAATGACCTCGTGGGGTCGCGCTTTGTTCAACGGCTATGGCGTCGATCGTGATGCCACCAAGGGCCTGGACCTGCTGCTCAAAGCGGCGGCGATGGGGCACACCTATGCCATGAACGACCTCGCCGCGATTTTTACGGAAGGTCGTAACGGCGTACCTGCCGATCCGGCTCGCGCCGTGGCCTTCCTCAAAGCGGGCGTCGAACGGCAGGACATGTATTCGATGAACCTGCTCGGCCGAAATTATCTCGCCGGCACTGGGGTTGAGAAGGATCCCAAGAGCGCGCTCGAACTCTTCCAGAAATCCATGGATCTCGGCCAACCCTACGCTCCCGGCAGCTTGGCGCGTATGTACAGGGACGGTGTCGGTGTGCAGCAGGACCTTGCTGAGGCGCAACGCCTTTTCGAGGTAGCGACCGACCGCGGTGATCAGTCGGCCGCATATGATCGCGCGGCTCTGGAACTGCAGCGGGGCGACAAGGCGGACCAGCCTCTCGCCGTACGTTACCTTGCTTTCGCGGCGGCGCTCGATGTTCGCAACGAAATTCCAGATGCCAAGGCCACGCTGGCGAAGTTCGGAGCTAAAGCGAAAACGGCGGCCCTGAAACAGCTGCGTGGGGAACTCAAATCAAAGATTTCGGCGGAGGGCTCGTTGGACGTTCAACTGGTCAAGACGGCCAGAGCGGTCTGGGAGCAAGCCAATCCGCGTCGGGACTTGTTCTGATCAACAAGGAGGCAATGGTGGGCAGGGCATCGAAACTGGCAATCATCGCAACATTCCTAACTGGAGTTCTGGCTGTCGCGGGGTGCACCGCCGTGACGCCCCAGGTCGAATCGGAGCCGATGACGAAGCAAAAAGTCGTTCGGACAACGACCACGCCAAAGGTGATCAAGCAGAAGAAGGTCACCGCGAAGAAGCCGATCGAACCGGCGGAGGTAACAACTGAAGCTCCGCCTCCAGTTATTCCAGCGATGGGCGGAGGCGGTAGCGGCGGCAATAGTGGTGGTGGCGGCGGCTGGGGAGGTTGACCCCAAGGGGCGCAAGGCGGCTATACGTGATCGCCGACATTCGAGCAGGCTTGGCTGGTTTGAGCAGGCTTGGCTAGTAAGCATCGGCCGATTGCTGCTGCGCCTCCATCTCCGCCATCTCGATGCCCATTTCGACGAAGGCTGAAAGCACGGTAAACCGGTCCGCGAGCGATACCCGCGCAAGGCCTGCCAGTATCCCCGCGCTGACGGCATGGGCGGTCGGAAATTCGGCTGTCGCCTGATCGACGCCCGAGTCGCCGTCGCGCCAGCCTGCTGCCAAAGCGATCCAGGAAACCGGCGTCGCGGGCGGCACCTCAACGGCCTGGGCCACCGCCTCGCGATGGTCGGGGTTGCCGGGTTCGCCGACCCAGTCGCCGACGAGCGCCAGCAATTCGAGGTCCCTGTCGCCGAGGAGCTCGGCAAGGTTGCTCAGGCACTCATGCGCCCACCAGATCGCGGCCCGCTCCGGCAGAAGATAGGCGCAGAAGGTGATTGCCTCCTCCGGAACGCGTCCAGCGAGCAGCGCGCGGCAAAACTCGATCGAGGGCTGGTCTGTCGGGACCGCTTTCATGTCCCGGGCGATGGCGGGGCAAGCGCTGAAGAGATCCCGCGCCGTCCTGAACCGGAGCCCCCTCGCCATGGCTGCCACGCCCTTATTAGGAATAGGGATACTGAAGCCGCGGCGGAGGCGCTGGTCAAGCGTTAGCTTTAGCAAATGACGGGCGCACGCAGCGTGTGTTTGTTCACAGACAATCGGCGCGAGATTTGCTATCGTCCGCCGCAGCGAAATCCGCTCAAACAGGGAGTAACGGTCATGCGGTGGGCCAGTTCAGCCTTTGCATTGGCGGCCGTGCTTTTTTCGACGCACGTTTCCGCTGATCCGCTTCAGAAATCCGAAGATATCGTGAAGTTCTTCACCGGCGCGGGCAATCTCGGCGCGACGCGCGGCATCTGCGTCGGCACTGAAGAAGAGTGCAAGAGCAAGAACGACCAGACCGCGGCCCCGACCAAAACCGGGCTCGACATGATGATCAATTTCGCGCTGGATTCCGCCCAGCTCGACCAGACCGCGCGCACCGAGCTCGACGAGTTCGCCAAGGCGCTGAAAGACAACCGGCTGAGTTCGTTCAGCTTCGTTGTGGAAGGCCACACCGATGCTTCGGGTTCGGATCGCTACAATCAGGAGCTTTCGCAGCGCAGGGCGAAATCGGTTGCCGCATTCCTGACCGCGAACGGCGTACAGGCCACCCGGCTGGAAGCGATTGGTCTCGGCAAGTCGCACCCGCGCGTCGCCGATCCCTACGATCCGGTCAACCGCCGGGTCGAGATGCGGATCAGGACGGAATAAGCCGCACGAATCACTCACGCTGCGAACAGCGACCGACGGTAGCGCGACAGGGCCTCAAAGGGTGGCCTGGATCGAGCTTATCAGGGCCGTGACGGCTTGCTTGTATTTCTCGAACTCCGGCGATGTCTGTCGGACCTGGGTCGTGGTCGTCTGCTGGTTCTGATCGGACGACGCCAAGCGGGTCACCTTCTGACCCATTTTCCGCTCGGCCCAGTCGGCGACGTAGCTGGTGGTCTTTCCGGTAAGGAAAGGGTTGGCCTGGATCACGGCGGAGCCGAGCACTGCGCTCAATTGCGCCGAGCCGGGCGCCGCCAGCACCTGGGCAGCACCTTCCATGCCCAGGAAATGGCAGAGATAGAGCCGCCCGGCGGTGATCTGGTGGCCGCGGGCGCGAAGATAAGCTTCGCCCTCGCGCGCCAGATTGCGCACCATCTCGCGCGACAGTGTGGCATCGTAGCGGAGCGCGAGCAGGTCGGCGGTCGACAGCGAGCGGGCGAGATCGGGCCGATAGGTATTCATCATCCGGATCCAGGTCTTGGTGATGAACTGACCGGCACCGGTCGCCGAGGAGAGCGGGTTCTTGGCTCGCGCTTTGCCGCCGCTTTCGACATGGACGATGCGGTCGGTCAGCGTCTCGACGGCAGCATCGCCGTAGCCGCCGCCGGCGCCGCCGGAAGCATAGGTGGCGACCGTGGTGACCGTACCCAGCGGATCGATCGCCTGGCCGCTCTGGTAGAGCTCGAAATGCAGGTGCGGGCCGGTCGAAAGTCCGGTGGTGCCGATATAGCCGATGACGTCGCCGGCCTTCACCTTGGTGCCGACGCCGCTCGCGATGGCGAATTTCTGCATATGCGCGTAGCGCGTCTCGCGCCCGTTGGCATGGGTAATCTTCACCAGATTGCCATAGCTGCCGCCATCGCCCTGGAAGGTGATTTCGCCGTCGAAGGCGGCCATGATCGGCGTGCCGACCGGAGCGGCCCAGTCGACGCCTTTGTGAATGCGAACGGTGCCCAGGATCGGGTGCTTGCGCGGGCCGAACGTCGAGGTCATCACCCCGCTCACCGGCGTGACCATGCCGTTGGTGACGTTGAGCGAGCGAACCTCGTCATTGCCCGTCACGCACGCATACTGGCCATCGCTCTGCTGGAAGACGAAACAGTCGAGCGTCTTCTCCGTGCCCTGAACGCCGACATAGAGGACCCGTCCGGAGATTTCGCCCTGGCCGCGCGGCGTCTGCGAGTAGATCAGCACCAGCCGCTGGTCCTCGCTGGCGAAGGCGTCGAGATCCTGTCCTCGCGACAGATACATGATGGCCTCTCCGATCACGCTGGTCGGAACCTTGTTGCGGGCGGCCGTCGAATATATCGCATCGAGCAGGCGATATTGGCGCTTGGGCCCGCCTTCGTCGGATGCGCCTGAATAGTTGAAAAGGTCCTCCCGCACCCACGGGTCGACGCCCGACACGAACGCGCCCGCAGCATTGCGCGTCAGCGTGCCGACATAGACATTCCTGGCGTAGATCGAGACCTGCATAAGCGACATGGTGGTGGTCTCGCGGTTCGGCCTGAATCCGCGCATCGCCACGACAAAGCCCGCCCCCAGCCCGTCACGGTTGAACAGCGTCTTCAGCGCTTCGCCCGCCAGCTTCGCGTCGTCGGCGGAGAAATGCGCATCGGCGACGACGCTGTCCAGGCTGCGGTCGTTGAGGATTTTTACGAATGTGTCCTCGGTCGCCTCGAAGCGCTGGTATTCGCTGCTGACGGTCGCAACGGTCGTGTTGTTCTCGATCTGGGTCTTCTTGAAAGCGGGAAGGGCGGCCTCGCCCTGGTCGACGGTCTCGCCCCAGCCCGCTTCCGGATCATCGGCATCCGCCTTGGGCGCTGAACTGGCAGGAGCTTCGCTCTCGTCGGGTGCGGCCTGAAGGTCGTTCTCAAGATCGCCTTGCTGGTCGTCGGCTGCGCCCGGAGCGAGGGGGGCGGCTTGCCGATCCTGCGGCGCCGTTGCAGGAGATTTCGGCACGGTCTGCCGCTGCGCCTGGAAGAAGGCGAAATCCTCTTGCGTCGAGGGGATCGTCGTCATGAATTTTTCGCTGGCGCTCAACATCACATCGGACAGGATTTCGATCTGCGGCGAGGCGCCGGAACTGTCGAGCTCGGCCGGGCGCGCGACGGTCTTGCCCTTGGCCGTGTCGGCATCGGGCGCCAGCGTGATCCACATCGGATCGCCGGCGAGGTCGATGATGGCCGGCACATAGACCGAAGCGTCGGGCGGCACGTCTTCCATCCCCTCGACCGGATGCAGTTCCTCGTCCTCGTCGCCGAAGGACCAGTAATCGCGTGTGAGGTAGAAACCCGTGGCTGTCGAGACGAGGACGAGTGCCGCAACGCCGGAAAGAATCCAGCGCCACAGCTTGCGTCGCCGCTCGGCAAGGCGCGCCTGCTTCTTCAGTTTGAAGCTCGTGTCGATGCTGTGCGTCACGGGCCGTTCCCGCTCAGGAAATAGGTCCAGCGCACCTGCTCCTGCGTGTCGACCTCGACAAAGCGCGCCGCGATATGGCCGCGCTGCCAGCATTCGTCGATGCCGCGGATCGAGAAGCGGCGCCGGTCGATGCACATCTCGATCGATCCGGTGAGGATCGCATGGCCGAAGACGTCCGTGGCGTAGATGTAGATGTAGCGGTTGGTCAGCTCCTCGCGGATGACGTTGACGCACTGGTTGGCGCCGATCGTCCACCAGCCGTCGGTCTGGTCGGCATCGTCGACCTTCTGTCCGACGGCGAGGTTGACGACGTCGAGCGTCTGGTTGCAGACGGTGAATTCGGCATGTGCCTTGTTGACGGATAGCACGGAGAGCAACGCCGTGCCGGCAAGCGCAGCAAGCTTCATGCGGCCGATGCGATCAGCAACAGGCCGGATCGGTCCGCGCTCCTTGCGTGACTGGGACAGGGTGGAAGAGAGCAGGCGGCAGAGAACCATCGGCGTCCGCGCTATCCGCCAAGCCGGAAATACTTGGCGGTGGCCGAAAATCCGGAATCGTCCGCCTGGATCTCCTTAAGGATCCGGGGCAGCACTTCCGAGGCGGGGGTCGGGCCCGCGAACATCGCGGCCTGGACGTCCCGTGGCCCGGTGATCACCAGGATGACCTGAGGCAAAGCCTTGCCGGCCGCCTTGTCGTCAGCGGCGAGATCGATGGCGATCTTGAAGGTCGCCCTGTCCGGCTGCGCGACCATGCGGCTGTCGAGGTTGAAGGCGGTGCCATTGTGGTTGATCAGCAACACGCTGGAGATGAGCCCCCCGCGCGTCACCAGCGTGCCGCTGATCGGTGATCCGTCGGGCACCGATGTCCGGTCGAGCACGAGCTGCGGTCGTTCAGCTTCGCTTCGGTCGAGAAGGTGCAGGAAGGTGGGTACGCCGCATTGTGATGGGGTAATCAGGCGCACGCTGATGTCCGGCTCGACGTTGAACCTGGACTGGAACGCACCAAGCAGTTGCTCGAAAGGCTGCACGGCCGTTCCGAATCCCTCGATCGCCGCGGATGTGCCCGTTGCCGATGTCAGGGTCGCGTAGAAGCAATTGCCGCCGCTGAAGTCGCGCACCCAGGAGGCGCGCTGAGCCAACGCGTCGGGTTTGTTTGCCGGCGGCGGAACCTGGGGCTTTGGCAGATTGATTGCGACGTCGGTATTTTGAGATGGCTTGTTGGCCGGCGGTGGCTGCGGCAGTGGTGCCGGTTGTGTGGTCGAGACTTTCGGCCTTGCCGGCTGAGTAGCCGCTTCGGGCGCTGCCGGCTGGCGCGCAGTCGAAGCCGGCGCCTGATTTTGGTTTTCCGTAACTTGCGGCGCCGGCGTCTTCGACTTCGACAATTTGGACAGAGCGTCGACGAGGTCGGATGCGCTCGGTTTCGTCGCCGGCGGTTTTGCTTCCGGCGCCGCAGCAGCTTCCGCCGTCGGGCTCGACGGCTTTTGGTTTTCCGCTGCTTTCGGCAGGGGTGCCGGCAAGTTCTCGACCGACGGCTGAGCCGGTTCGGCCTCCGCCGGCTGCGAGACTTTCGCCTGGTTGTTTTTGGCCAGGCTCTCTGAAGGGGCAGGCGGTGTCGGCTCGGATTTCTGTCCGGTCTCTACTTGCGCCTGTTTCTGGGCGGTCTTGTCTTGCGGTTGCGGCGCAGCCGACAGGGCAGGCTGTGTCGGCTTCTGCTCAGTCTCGGCCTGCTTCTGGACCGGTTGTGTCGTGTCTTGCGGTTGCGGCAGAGCCGGAGCGGCAGGCTTTGCCGGCTCAACGGTGGCTGAGCTGTCCGCCTTCGGTTCTTCCGGCTGCGGTTCGGCCGGCGCTTGCGGCCGAGGTTGCGGTGCTTCTGGCTGAGGCGTCGGTGCCTCCGCTACCGGCTTGGGCGCTTCCGCGACGGGTTTTGCCGCCGGCTTCGGCGTAAGAGGCCCAGGCTTTTCAACGGCGGGCGGAGTGACCAACGCGCCGCTGAAATAGACGCCGGCCGCCGCCAGGACTGCCAGAACCGCGACGCCGCCCGTTATGGCCGGGATCCGCGAGGGCTTTCGCTCCGCAGGTCGGCTTGACGCACTGGCCGGAGCCGTCGCCGGCGCCGGCCTCGGTTGCGACAGGTGCGCAGGCCGCACATGCGGAACGAAACGCGGTTCGTCGGGAACAGCAGAAGCCGGGGGACTGGTGTTTGGCAAGGCCGTCCAGCCGGCGCGCGGCAAGCCGGATCGTTCCCGCGGAGCAAACGATCCGGGCGGCGGCAAGGTCGCGTCGAGATCGTCGTCACGCGTTGCCCTGGCGATCTCGGCCATGCTGGCGGGCCGGTCTTGAGGATCCGGCTGCAACATCGCTTCGATGAGTTCGCGGAAATCGGGATTGATGTCCGACAAGTCCGGCACGGTGCGGCGCTTCTCGATGACCTCATATTGCGAGCCGCTCATGTCGAGCGGCTTCCCGCGCAGCGCGGCGGCCAGCACCAGGCCGAGGCTGTAGATATCGGATTGCTCGCTGACCTCCCCGCCATAAAGGCCGAGCTGTTCGGGAGAGACGTAATTGTATTTGCCGGCGAATTTCCCGCCGATCAGCGTCTCGCCGCCGACATTCGCCGAGCGCGCGATGCCGAAGTCGATGATCTTGGCCCGCTCGACCCGGCCGCCCGGCAGGATGATGTTGTCGGGCGAAAGGTCGCGGTGGACCGCGCCGGCCTGATGCACGGCGCTCAGGCCCGAGGCGAGGCGATGGCAAAGCCGACGCACGTCCGGTGGCGCCATCGGGCCGCGCCGCATGACTTCGAACAGCGACTGGCCGTCGACGAACTCCATCGCCAGGTAGGGGCGGCCGATCCCCGGATCGATGGTGAAGACGTGGTATCGCACCACCGCGTCATGCGACAAATGGTTGAGGATCGAGGCTTCCTTGCGGAACAGCGACAGAATGGTTTGGTCGCGCGCGAACTCGGGCAGCACTATCTTGATCGCGACATGGTCGCCGGTCTGGATATTGTGGCCGCGATAGACTTCGCCCATGCCGCCGGATGCGATGCGCTCGTCGAGCTCGTAGATGCCGCTGAGCTGCGTGCCGACGCCGGTATTTGCGAGGTTCGGCGAAATCCGCGTCCTGTCGTCGTCGCTCATGTGTCTCAGCCCCTGGACCGATCCGCATCGAGCGGTCCGTTGCGTCCGTCGCCGATCCTGACCAGCACGATGGTGACATTGTCCGTTCCGCCGCGCGCCAGCACCGTCTCCAGCAGCTTCTCGCACGCGGCTTGCGGCGGCGCGGACTTCACCGCCGCTTCGATCTCCGCGTCGCTGACATGCGCGGTGAGCCCGTCGGTGCTCAATACGAAGATATCCCCCGGCATCAACTCGCCTTGCTGAAAATCGATCTCGAGTTCGTCGCTGACCCCGACGGCGTGGGTGATCACATTGCGGCGCGGCCAGGTGAGCGCTTCCTCCGCGCTGATCATGCCCCGGTCTAGCAGCTCCTGGACTTCGGTATGATCCCTGGAAATCTGCGAGATAGCGCCGCCGCGTACCAGATAGATGCGGCTGTCGCCGGCCCACAGGCCCGCGAACCGCCCCTCCATGGCGAGCAGGGCGGCGAAGGTGGAGCCGATGGTGATGCCGCGCGAACGCGATATGTTGCGGATCTCGGCATTGGCGCGGCTCAGCCGGTCCTCGAAACGGGCGCGAAGGTCCGGCGCCGAGCTCGCAATGCCGATCGTCGCCAGGTGGTCGACGATGCTGGCCGAAGCGACCTCGCCGGCCTCATGGCCGCCCATTCCGTCGGCCACCACCCAAAGGCCGGCTTGTTGCTCGACCAGATAGTTGTCTTCGTTGTGGTCGCGCACACAGCCTTTGTGGCTGACGCCGAAACTCTCAATGGAAAGGGCGACAGTGCTCAATTTGCCACCAAGCGCTTCGCGAGCGTCCTCTGTGACGAACGATGGGCCGCGTGCCCAGGCCAGTTTGCCACAAGCGCATACTTTAGAGTATCAAAATGAAGGCGGGAGACGGTGCTGCTCGGGAACGATCCGATCGACCATGACGGCGCCATCTCAGAATGCCTTCGGACAGCTGAACCCGGACAGCGCCGGGAGCAGGAAGGGATTGGCGCCAGAGCCGCTCTCCATCTTGTAGGCGACG
>NZ_RZSV01000109.1:0-18676 GCF_004023205.1 Mesorhizobium sp. M1A.F.Ca.IN.020.03.2.1
GTTCACCGCCGAGTCCACTGTCGAGATTGTCGATCCGATGGGCTCCGACACGCTGGTGTGGACGAAGCTCGGCGGCCAGATCCTCTCCTTCCGCGTCGAAGCCGACAAGACGCTGCGCAACGGCGATGCGATACGCATCGGCTTCGATCCGGCGCGCGCCTCGCTGTTCGACGCCGAGACCGACAGCAGGCTCTAACCTCCCAGACCACAACCTCCCGGAACCATCAACAGAACGGACAGACAGATGAACTGGTCATTCCAACTTTACAGTGCCCGCAACTTCCAGCCATGGGACGGCGTGCTGAAAATGCTCGGCGAACTGGGCTACAAAGAAGTCGAAGGTTTCGGCGGCGTCTATGACGATCCCAAGGCTTTCCGTGCCGAGCTCGATAAGAACGGGCTCGCCATGCCGACCGGGCATTTCTCGATCGATGCGCTGGAGAAGGATTTCGACGGCGTGCGCAGAATTGCCGATGCGCTCGGCATCTCGCTGCTCATCTGCCCCTACCTCATGCCCGATGCGCGGCCGGGCGATGCCGCCGGCTGGCGCGGCTTCGGCGAGCGACTCGCCAAGGTGGGCGACACCGCGAAGAAGGCCGGCTACGGCTTTGCCTGGCACAACCATGATTTCGAGTTCAAGCCGCTCGGCGACGGCTCGCTGCCGCAGGACCACATCCTGTCGGCTGCGCCCGACATCGGCTGGGAGATGGACGTTGCCTGGGTGGTGCGCGGCGGCGCCGATCCGCTGCCCTGGATCGAAAGGCACGGCAAGCGCATCAGTGCCGTCCACGTCAAAGACATGGCGAAGCCGGGGGAGGGGCTGGACGAGGACGGCTGGTCGGATGTCGGTCACGGCACCATCGACTGGGCGGGCCTGATCAAGGCGCTGCGCGCGAAAAGCGCGACGAAGTACTTCGTCATGGAGCAGGACAACCCCAACGACATCGAGCGCTTCGCCCGTCGCTCGATCGAATCCGTCAAGAATTACTAGGACATACCATCATGGCAAACAAACTTGGCGTAGGCGTCATCGGCTGCGGCAACATCTCGAAGGCGTATTTCTCGCTGGCGCCGCTCTTCCGCGGCATCGAGATGCGCGCCTGCGCGGACATCAACATGGACGCGGCGAAGATGCGGGCGAAGGAGTTCAAGCTCCGCGCCGAGACGGTCAACGACCTTCTCAAAGATGACGACGTCGACATCGTCGTCAACCTCACCATTCCGGCCGTGCACTATGACGTGTCGAAGGCGGTGCTCGACGCCGGCAAGCACGTCTATTCGGAAAAGCCCTTCGTGCTGTCGGTCAAGGAAGGGCTGGATCTGAAGAAGCGTGCGGAGAAGAAGGGACTGCGCATCGGCTCGGCGCCCGACACGTTCTTCGGCGGCGCGCATCAGCTGGCGCGCGATCTGATCGACAGCGGCAAGCTTGGCAAGATCACCAGCGGCACCTGCCATGTGATGGGCCATGGCATGGAACACTGGCACCCCAATCCCGACTTCTTCTTCCAGCCGGGCGCCGGTCCGGTGCTCGACATCGGCCCGTACTATGTCACCAACCTGATCCAGCTGATCGGGCCGGTGAAGCAGGTCGCGGCTTTCGCGGCGACGCCGGCCAAGGAGCGCACCATCAGCTCCAAACCGCGCGCGGGCGAAAAAATCCCGGTCAACACGCCGACCACCATCCACGCGCTGCTGGAATTCGCGAATGGCGCGGTGGTGACACTCAACACCTCGTGGGACGTGTGGAGCCACGGCCATGCGCCGATGGAGCTCTACGGCGAGGCGGGCACCGTCTTTGTGCCGGACCCGAATTTCTTCGGCGGCGAAGTCCGCTTCACCGATGCGACCAAGCCGGTGAAGAAGCTTCCCAAGTGGGATCATCCGTTCGGCGTGCCCAATGAGATGCACAGCCAAGGCATGATGGCCAACTACCGCACGGCAGGTCTTGCCGACATGGCGATCGCGATCGGCGAAGGGCGGCCGCACCGCTGCTCGATGGAGCTGGCGCTGCATGCCGTCGATGTCATGACCGGCGTCCTGCGCTCCGGCGAAAGCGGCAAGTTCGTCGCCATGCAGACGACCTGCGAGCGGCCGGCGGCGCTCGGCATCAAGGAAGCGAAGGCGCTGCTGGCGAAGAAAAAGTAGGTGGCAACCCCTCTCCCCGTTTCGGCGGGGAGAGGGTAAAGCTGCGGGGCGAGCATCGATTCAAGTCACCTGGCGGCGATCCCGGCCGCCTTCCCAAGGATTCCCCTATGCCCTATGTCGCCGCCGAGAATCGCTACGAGAAGATGATCTACAACCGCTGCGGACGGTCCGGCCTCAAGCTGCCGGCCATCTCGCTCGGGCTGTGGCACAATTTCGGCAATGACACGCCGCACAGGACCAAGCAGGCGATCGTGCGCAAGGCCTTCGACCTCGGCATCACGCATTTCGATCTCGCCAACAATTACGGCCCGCCGCCCGGCTCGGCCGAGACCGCCTTTGGCGAGATCCTGCGCACCGATTTCGCCGCCTATCGTGACGAGCTGATCATCTCAACCAAGGCCGGCTACGAGATGTGGGCCGGCCCCTACGGCGAATGGGGCAGCCGCAAATACGTGCTCGCGAGCCTCGACCAGAGCCTCAAGCGGATGGGGCTCGATTATGTCGATATTTTCTATTCCCACCGTTTCGATCCCGAGACGCCGCTGGAAGAAACGATGAGCGCGCTCGACCATGCGGTGCGCTCGGGCAAGGCGCTCTATGCCGGCATCTCCTCCTACAATTCGCAGCGCACCCGCGAAGCGGCCGACATCCTGCGGCGACTCGGCACGCCCTGCCTGATCCACCAGCCGAGCTATTCCATGCTCAACCGCTGGGTCGAGGAAGATGGGCTGCTCGATACGCTGGAAGGGCTCGGCATCGGCTCGATCGTGTTCTCGCCGCTGGCGCAGGGCATGCTGACCGATAAATATCTCGGCGGCATCCCGGAAGGCAGCCGCGCATCCCAGGGCAAGTCGCTGCGTCCGGCCTTCATCAACGATAAGTCGGTCACCAACATCAAGGCATTGAACGCCATCGCTAGCCGGCGCGGCCAGACGCTGGCGCAGATGGCGCTGGCCTGGGTGCTGCGCAAGGGACGCGTGACGACGGCGCTGATCGGCGCCAGCCGGCCGGAACAGGTCGAGGATTGCGTCGGCGCTCTCAAGGCGCTCGACTTCAGCGACGCCGAGCTTGCCGAGATCGACACCTATGCGCGCGAGGCCGACATCAATCTTTGGGCGGCCTCCGCCGAGCGCAAGGGGCCGCCACGCAAGTAGTGGCCCGCGCCAGGCCGCCAGCTGCGGAAACAGTGGCAAAGATGCGCGTTCGTCGCTATCTCATGGACCAAAGGCCGTTCGCGTGCGCAGTCGGCACGCGAAACGACGCGACGACCGGAGACAAGATGACGGCAAGGGATGCGCTGACCAAGAACCAGCTGTGCGTGCTTGAGAAGCTCGAAGCCGCCAGCGGGCCGCTGAGCGCTTATATGCTGCTCGACCAACTGCGCGAGCGCGGGTTCCGGGCGCCGCTGCAGGTCTACCGCGCGCTGGACACGCTGGTGAAGTCGGGCTTCGTGCACCGGCTCGAAAGCTTGAACTCCTTCGTCGCCTGCGCCGAGCCGCACGACCACAGTCATTCGATGACCGCATTCGCCATCTGCGACAGCTGCGGCCAGGTAACCGAAATGTCCGACCATGATGTCGACCACCGGCTGGACGAATGGGTGCGCTCGACCGGCTTCGCCGCCAAGAAGGCGGTGATCGAGTTTCGCGGGGTTTGCGCGAAGTGTAGAGCTGAGGCGGCTTAGCCCCTCAAGTCGTCATCCTCGGGTCGAGCCCGAGGATGACGAAGGTATCAGTGCGCCTCGTCCCAGTTGTCGGCGGCCCGCGCATCGACATGCAGCGGCACCGACATCGAGACCGCCGGCATCGGCGCGTTCTCCATCACGCGGCGCACCACGGGAATTGTCGCTTCGACTTCCGCTTCCACCGTCTCGAAGATCAGCTCGTCATGCACCTGCAAGAGCATGCGGGCCGACAGCTTCGCCTTCTCCAGCGCCTCTTCCATGTGCACCATGGCGCGGCGGATGATGTCGGCCGCAGTGCCCTGGAGCCTCGCATTGATCGACGCGCGCTCGTTGAAGGCGCGAACCGACGGGTTGGAGGACCTTATCTCCGGATAGTGGATGCGGCGGCCGAAGATGGTTTCGACGAAGCCGTATTCGCGCGCATAGGCCTTGGTTTCCTCGATATAGTCGCGGATGCCCGGGAAGCGCTCGAAATAGCGCTTGATGTAGGCGCTCGCCTCCTCGCGCGGGATCGACAGCTGGTTCGCCAGACCGAAGGCCGAGATGCCGTAGATGATGCCGAAATTGATCGCCTTGGCACGCCGCCGCACTTCCGAAGGCATGCCTTCTACCGGCACGTTGAACATTTCGGACGCGGTGATGGCGTGGATGTCGGCGCCGTCCGCAAAAGCCTGCTTGAGCTGCGGGATTTCGGCGACATGGGCCAGCACGCGCAATTCAATCTGGCTGTAGTCGGCCGAGACCAGCTTGTGCCCCTTTTCGGCGATGAAGGCGGTCCTGATCTTGCGGCCTTCGGCGGTGCGCACCGGGATGTTCTGCAGGTTGGGATCGGACGATGATAGCCGACCGGTCGTCGTCGCGGCCAGCGCATAGGAAGTGTGGACGCGGTTCGTCCCGGGATTGATGAAGCCGGGCAAGGCGTCGGTATAGGTCGATTTCAGCTTGGTGAGCTGCCGCCAGTCGACGATCTTGCGCGGCAGCTCGTGGCCTTCGGCCGCGAGATCTTCCAGCAGCTGCGCCGAGGTCGACCACTGGCCGGTCTTGGTCTTGGAGCCGCCCGGCAGGCCCATCTTGCCGAACAATATATCGCCGAGCTGCTTCGGCGAGCCGATGTTGATGCGCTCGCCGACGATGCCATAGATCTCTTCTTCGGCGCGGGCGGCGCCTTGCGCCAGCTCACCCGACAGTCTGGAGAGAATCTGGCGATCGACCGAAATGCCGCGCTGCTCCATGCGGGCGAGCACGGGCACAAGCGGCCGCTCCAGCCTTTCATAGACGGAGACGAGACCCTTGGCGGCGAGCCGCGGCTTCAGCAATTGCCACAGCCGCAGCGCCAGATCGGCCTGCTCGCCGGCATAGGCGGTCGCCCGCTCGATGTCGACCTGGTCGAAGCCGACCGCGCCCTTGCCCGAGCCGGCAAGCTCCTTCTTCGTGCCTGGCGCATGGCCGAGCCACTTCTCCGACAGCGAGGCGAGGTCATGCCCGCCGGATGTGCCGGCGTCGAGCACGTAGGAGATCAGCATCGTGTCGTCGAACGGGCCGACCTCGATACCATGCCGGCTCATCACGACGATGTCGTATTTCATGTCCTGGACGATCTTGAGGACCGACCGGTCCTCGAGCAGGGGCTTGAGCAGAGCCAGCGCGTCGCGGACCGGGACCTGGTCCGCCAGCATGCCGCCGCCAAGCAGGTCGCCATTGCCGCTCGTGTGGGCGAGCGGCACGTAGGCGGCGCGGCCCGGCGCGATCGCCATGGACAGGCCGATCAAGTCGGCCTGCATCGGATCGGACGAAGAGGTCTCCGCGTCGAAGGCAAGGATGCCGGCTTCCCTCGCTTCGGCGATCCAGGCCTTCAGCGCGGCCGTATCGCGAATGGCGACATAGGCCGCGGGATCGATCTTGCGCGCCGTCGCCTGCTCCAGCCGCAGCGCGGAGAGCAGGGAAGGCGTATCGCCCTGCGGTGGGGCATCCTCGGGCCTGACCGGCGCTGCAGGCTTCGCGGCGCCGTTCGGCGTCGCCGCCGGTCTTGAGGCAGTCGGCGTGCCGGCGCCGACATCGGGACCATGTGCGGTGTCGGCGCGCTCGATGGTGACACTGGAAGCCTGGACGTCGCCGATCTCGGTTGCAGTCGCTTCCGCGACGCGGCGTGTCAGCGTGGTGAACTCCATCGTCTTCAGGAAGCCGATCAGCTTCGGCCCGTCCGGGGCATGCAGCACAAGGTCGTCCAGCCCCTCCTTGAGCGGCACGTCGTTCTTCAACGTCACCAGCTCGCGCGAGATGCGCGCCTTGTCGGCATTGGCGATGATCGATTCGCGCCGCTTTTCCTGCTTGATCTCGCCGGCGCGCGCCAGCAGGCCGTCAAGGTCTCCGAACTGCTCCAGAAGTTGCGCCGCGGTCTTCGGGCCGATGCCGGGCACGCCGGGCACGTTGTCGACGGAGTCGCCGGTCAGCGCCTGCAGGTCGATCATCTTTTCCGGTGGCACGCCCCATT
Organism: Mesorhizobium sp. M1A.F.Ca.IN.020.03.2.1; assembly: GCF_004023205.1. NCBI lineage: Bacteria > Pseudomonadati > Pseudomonadota > Alphaproteobacteria > Hyphomicrobiales > Phyllobacteriaceae > Mesorhizobium > Mesorhizobium sp. M1A.F.Ca.IN.020.03.2.1. The sequence goes on from NZ_RZSV01000109.1 coordinate 6,321, forward strand.
TCTCGATTACCTCGGGAATGCCGATCTGGCGATCCTTCATCGGGTCGTACATGCCGACCGTCGGGCCGACCAATTGCATCAGGTCCTTGTCGGAGGAGATGATGGTGGTGTCGGCGCCGACCTCGCAGGCTAGGCGGCAATAGGTGGCGATGATGTCGTCAGCCTCGAAGCCTTCCATCTCGATGCAGGGCAGGTTGAAGGCCACGGTCGCCTGGCGGATCAGGCCGAATTGCGGGATCAGGTCTTCCGGCGGCGCCGAGCGGTTGGCCTTGTATTCGGGATAAAGATCGCTGCGGAAGGTCTTCGCCGAATAGTCGAAGATGACGGCAAAATGGGTCGGCACGATGCCCACGTTCGTGTTGCGGGCGTCCTGCATCAGCTTCCATACCATGTTGCAGAAGCCGAGCACGGCGCTGGTGGGCAGGCCGTCGGATTTGCGGTTGAGCGGCGGCAGCGCGTGGTAGGCGCGGAAAATGTAGCCGGAGCCGTCGACAAGAAAGAGATGATCGCCTTTTTTCATGCCGGCAGGGATAGCGCGGCCAAGCTTCGCGGTCCATGCCAAAGGCCGCGCAAACGGCCGGTTCCGGCAACACCCCTGACAGACAGGTCTCGGACAAAATTCAGCCGCTCACGGGCATGTTACAAAAGTGTAATCTTCGTGCCCTTGAATCGCCATTTTCACAGACCCAAATAGCTGTCATCGGCAATTTTCGCCGAAGTCCGGAGTAAGGCCCGTCCCCCGCCTATCCCGGGCAACTGCGGCAGCCTATCCCCCCTCTCCGGGCTGCCGCAACGTTTCGAGTAAAGACCGCCGTGGTTCCCCCTCCACCACGGCGGTTCTTTTTTGTCTCCCAGCCCGCGTGTTACCGACGCCGGAACGCGTGGTCCAACGATCGCGGCTTTGCGTTTTCTGCTCGCCCCTTTAGGGTCGGGCCAGAATCGAAAGGCTGAAGAAATGTCCAGACTCTCCCCCGTCCTTGACCGTCTCGACCAGAACCTCGATCAGAGCCTGGAGCGGCTTTTCGGCTTGCTTGGTATCAAGTCGATCTCCACCGACCCGGCCTTTGCCGCCGATTGCCGCAAGGGCGCCGAATGGCTGGCGGCCGAACTCAAGCTGATCGGCTTCGACGCCAGCGTGCGCGACACGCCCGGCCACCCGATGGTGGTGGCGCATCACGAAGGACCGGCCGGCGCGCCGCATGTGCTGTTCTACGGCCACTACGACGTGCAGCCGGTCGATCCGATCGAGCTGTGGGAAACGGATCCATTCGCGCCGTCGATCAAGGAGGTCCAGCCCGGACGCAAGGTGATCGCCGGGCGCGGCTCGGCGGACGACAAGGGTCAGCTGATGACCTTCGTCGAGGCCTGCCGCGCCTGGAGGCAGGTGCACGGCAATCTGCCCTGCCGCGTCTCGATCCTGTTCGAGGGCGAGGAAGAGTCCGGCTCGCCGTCGCTCAAGCCTTTCCTCGAGGCCAACGCCGCCGAGCTGAAAGCGGATTTCGCGCTGGTCTGCGACACCAGCATGTGGAACCGCGAGACGCCGTCGATCTGCGTGTCCCTACGCGGCATGGTCGGCGAGGAAGTCACCGTCAAGGCAGCCAGCCGCGACCTGCATTCAGGCCTCTATGGCGGCCCGGCCGCCAATCCGATCCGGATCCTGACCAAAATTCTCGCCGACATTCATGATCAAGACGGCCGCATCACCATCCCGGGCTTCTATGACGGCGTCGAAGAGACGCCCTCGCAGGTGCTGAAATCCTGGGAGGGGCTCGGCGAGACCGTCGAGACCTTCCTCGGACCGGTCGGGCTTTCCATTCCCGCCGGCGAAAAGGGCCGCTCCGTGCTCGAACTCACCTGGGCGCGGCCAACGGCCGAGTTCAACGGCATCATCGGCGGCTATACCGGCAAGGGCTTCAAGACGGTGATCGCGGCGGAAGCATCGGCGAAAGTGTCGTTCCGGCTCGTCCACAAGCAGGATCCGAAAAAAATCCGCGCCGCCTTCCAGGCTTTCGTGCGCGATCGGATTCCCGGCGACTGCTCCGTCGAATTCCATCCGCATGGCGGCTCGCCGGCGATCCAGCTTTCCTACGACTCGCCGTTCCTGGCCAAGGCCAAGGATGCGCTCTCCGACGAATGGGAAAAGCAGGCCGTCGCCACCGGCGGCGGCGGCTCCATCCCCGTAGTCGGCGATTTCCAGACCTATCTCGGCATGGAATCGCTGCTGGTCGGCTTCGGCCTCGATGACGACCGCATCCATTCGCCCAACGAGAAGTACGAGCTCACCTCCTTCCACAAGGGGCAGCGTTCCTGGGCGCGCATTCTCGATGGTCTGACGCGCTGAGGTGAACCCGCGGCGACCGCGAAAATCAACTTTCTGTTGATTTTTTTCCGGATCGCGGCAAGGACGGGCGTGATAGCGCAATGCGCGGCGCCTTCGCGTCCAAAAACGGGTGCGCCGCTGGCCGCGATCCGGAGAAGAGAATGACCGACATCCGTTTCCACAAGAACGATCTGCCGGACCTTTCCCGCTACAATGTCGGTGCGGTCGCCATCGACACGGAAACGCTGGGCTTGAACCCGCATCGTGACCGGCTCTGCGTGGTTCAGATCTCGCCCGGCGACGGCAGCGCCGACGTCATCCAGATCGCGCCGGGCCAGAAGGAGGCGCCCAACCTTGTCAGCCTTCTCAGGAACGACGCCGTGGTGAAGCTGTTTCACTACGGCCGTTTCGACATTGCCGTCCTTTATCACGCTTTCGGCGTCATGGCCGAACCGGTTTTCTGCACAAAGATCGCCTCGCGGCTGACCCGTACCTACACCGACCGCCACGGGCTGAAGGATATATGCAACGAACTGCTCGGTATCGGCCTCTCCAAGGCGCAGCAATCGTCGGACTGGGCGGCGGAAACACTGTCGCCCGAGCAGCTCGAATATGCCGCCTCCGACGTGCTTTACCTGCACCGGCTGCGCGAGGTGCTGGCCGCACGGCTTGCGCGCGAGGGTCGCACTAAGGAGGCCGAAGCCTGCTTCCGCTTCCTGCCGACGCGCGCCAAGCTCGATCTGATGGGCTGGGCGGAAGAGGATATCTTCGCGCATAGCTGACGACCCGGCGCGTCGAGCGACGTTCCTGCCGGTCCATTGTCGGCGTGAGATGGGGAGGGATTGAATGGCAGAGCGCAAACCGATAGCGAGCGCGCCGAAGGACGGCTCGCAGGTCACGATCCTGTGGAACGACGAGCACGGCGTGGTCAACGAATCCGTCGGGCAATACCGCGACGGCGGCTGGTGGGTCTACACCGACAGCAACACCCAGAAAAAAGTCGAGCCGACCAGTTGGCGGCCTGCATCGGCCAATGATGACAGCGACCAGTGAGCGACCGCCGCAGGGCCTCGAAGCAGGCGCGAGACTCGGCGGCAAGAAGGGGGCGAGATGAGACAGAACATGCTCTACCTCATCATCGGCGCGTTGGTCGTCGTGGTCATCGCGCTTGGCATCTACATCTACCGCGAGCAGACCAGGCCGAAGGGCGTGGAGCTCAAGATCGACGACAAGGGCATTTCGATCCAGCAGAATTGATCTCACCACGTCCGCATCTCGCGAACTTGACCGGTCGGCTCCTGATAGCACCTATTGCATTCGGGTCCGCTCGCTGGGGCGGTGGTGTTTTTTGATATGATTCCCCGGATCGATTTCGTGGCCACCGGTGCCGTGAACGATGCGCTCGCCGCGATCGGGCGGACCGAGGACCTGCGCTTTTCGCCCGACAACCGCTTGCTTGCCGTCGCCGGATATGGACGCAGGCGATGTCTGATGCTGCGCATCGACATAGAGCCGACGGCCGGTGCAGCGAGGATCGTTATCCGCGATTTCGTGGAGCTCAGATCGGAAAGCATGGGCGAGGTGCATGGCCTCGATTTCATCGACAACAGGACTTTTGTGGTCGCCAATCGCGATGGGCTGGTTGCGGTCTTCGCCCTGCCGCAAGGCGATCCGGCCGGACAAGGGCACGAAATCTCGCCACTTCGCGTGATCAAAGGCAGCCGATTTTGCAGATTGAGAACGCCCGGCTCAGTCGCCGTCAGGCGTGAGTCGCATGGCCGGCTCAGCCTGCTGGTCTGTAACAACTACACGCATCGGGTGACCCGCCATGTGGTTCACCGGCGATGGGGATACCGCGCCCTGTGGAATCAGGTTCTCCTGGAGCAGGGCCTCGACATCCCGGACGGCATCGCGCTCAGCCATGACGGGCGGTGGGTCGCCGTCAGCAGCCACGGCACCAACGACGTGAAGATCTACGACATGTCGGCGCCGCTTGGCCCTGAAACCCGACCCGCCGGTGTCCTGGAAAATGCCAACTACCCGCATGGCCTGCGCTTCACGCAGGACGGCAGCCACATTCTTGTTGCCGACGCCGGCAGCCCGATGGTTCACGTCTATGCAAGCGACGAAGGCTGGAAGGGGCGCCGCACGCCGTCGCGTTCGGTCGCCGTGCTCGACGACGAAAGCTTTCTGCGCGGCAGGGCCAGCGTCGAGGAGGGTGGGCCGAAGGGCCTGGATATAGACAAGTCGAACAGCGTCGTGGCTGTGACTTGTCAGGAACAGCCGCTGGCTTTCTACGGCCTGTCGTCGATCGTCGGTCGAAAGGCGGCGGAGCCCGAGTTCCGCGTTCTTGGACGTCCAGGATAAGCCTGTGATTTCGGCTCCATATTCTGGCGACGGCATGAAGAATGACGGGGGCCGCGCGCAGCTCCATCAAATCTTGCCGGCGTGGGCGGCAAACGGATGACGTCCGCGCGGTTCGGCGATATCATGCCGCGTATAGGGAGTTTTGGGGCCGACCAACCTAGCCTCTAGGAGGTTGCCATGAAGCACCAAACACTGGACCAGCTGCACGCCGTTGCTGAGGTCCGCACCGCCAAACCCGTCATGAGCCGAACCCAGCGCCTCGCACGTTGGGCGGAGCTTCTCGAACGTGAGCCAAACCGGCTCCTGACCGCGCTGATCGGCACTGAATATCGTGCCCCGCGGGAACGCAATGTCATGCGGGGCGCCGGCTCGCCCATATCCGTCGCCCTGGAAGACCCCGTTCTGCACGACGAGGGTTTGAAGAACGACACCTACGGCGAAGCAAAACGCTTCTTCGAGCTGACCGACTATCAGCTGCACGAGATCGTCTGCTACTGCCATGTCGGCGATGTCATGCGGGCATCGAGAGCTGCGCTCTCGGTCCGTGCCGTGCTCGACTAGTCCGAGCCGACTCGCCCGCCTATGCAAACGCTGGAGCGCGGCCGGAATCCCACGCCGATCGCGCTCCGTCAGGTGGCCGCTTACCAAACATTTGATTTTCAATCACTTCGATTTTTCCCCACTTAACGCGCCTTTAAACCGCCGCATCTACTCTGCAACCCGAGCGCCATCGGCATCGGGGACAGCAAGCACAACGCAATGGCGAACCGCAGAGACAGTCGCATCGAACCGAGCTTCGAGGGCTCGCCGCGGGCGAAATCCTCCGACGGCTTTTCGGTCAGCGAGGAGGATCGCGTCGTGCCGGCAAATCGCAAATCCGCAGCGAAACGCAAATCCGCCAAGGCGAAATCGCGCGGCCGGGGGCGCGATCGCAGCCAGCGCGGGCTGTTTTCCGTCTTCGGCCGCCTGCTCTACTGGTGCTTCGTTTTCTGCATCTGGGGCGGCATCGCGGTGGCCGGCGTCGTCGTCTACTACGGCGCCAAGATGCCGGCGGCGACCACATGGTCGATCCCCGACCGCGCGCCCAACATCAAGATCGTCTCGGTCGACGGGCAACTCATCGCAAATCGCGGCATGAGCGGCGGCGAGGCCGTCGGCCTCAATGAAATGTCGCCCTATATTCCCGAGGCCGTCGTCGCCATCGAGGACCGGCGGTTCTATTCGCATTTCGGCATCGACCCGATCGGTCTGACGCGCGCCATGGTCACCAACGTCCTTGGCGGTCATTTCTCGCAGGGCGGCTCGACGCTGACGCAGCAGCTGGCCAAGAACCTGTTCCTGACGCCGGATCGCACGCTGGAGCGCAAGGTGCAGGAAGTGCTGCTGGCGCTGTGGCTGGAGCACAAGCACAGCAAGGACCAGATCCTCGAAATGTATCTCAACCGGGTCTATTTCGGGTCCGGCGCTTATGGCGTGGAGGCCGCCTCGCGGCGGTACTTCGGCAAGAGCGCGCGCGATGTCACGCTTTCCGAGGCAGCGCTTCTGGCCGGTTTGCTCAAGGCGCCGTCGCGGCTTTCGCCGGCGCGCGATCCCAAGGCGGCGGAAGAACGCGCACAGCTCGTGCTCGCCGCCATGCGCGAGGAAGGCAAGATCGGCGACAAGGAATACAAAATGGCGCTGAGCGCGCCGGCGACGCGCTCGCCCTCCTACTGGACCGGCTCGGAGAATTATGTCGCCGACACGGTCATGGAGGAACTTCCCGACCTGATCGGCGACGTGCGCGGCGACATCGTCATCGACACCACCGTGGATCTGACGCTGCAGAAGCTCGCCGAGCAGTCGATCCGCCGGCTGATCGACGAGAGCGGCAGAAAGCTCAACGTCACCCAGGGCGCGTTGGTGTCGATCGATGATTCCGGCGCCGTTCGCGCCATGGTCGGCGGTTACGACTATTCGACCAGCCAGTTCGACCGCGCCTCGGAAGCGCGGCGCCAGCCGGGATCGGCCTTCAAGCCTTTCGTCTACATGGCGGCGCTGGAAGCAGGCCGCACACCGGACAGCGTGCGCAACGACGCCCCGATCAGAATAGGCAAATGGACGCCGGAGAACTATGGCGGCAAATATTATGGCAAGGTGACGCTGGCCACCGCACTGGCGAAGTCGCTGAACTCGGTGGCGGCGCAACTCACCATGGAGGTCGGCCCCGACGCTGTGGTTGAGGCCGCGCACCGCATGGGCATCCAATCCGACCTGCAGTCGAACACCTCGATCGCGCTCGGCACCTCGGAAGTGACGCCGCTGGAACTGACCGCCGCCTATGTGCCTTTCGCCAATGGCGGCTACAAGCCGGATATCCATTTCATCCAGCGCGTCACCACGGCTAGCGGCAAGGTGCTCTACGAAAACAATGGCGGCAGCGCGCCGCGCGTCCTCAAGGCCGACATCGTCGGCATGATGAACTCTATGATGACGGGCACGGTCGAAGTCGGCACCGCCAAGAAGGCGGCCTTCAACTGGCCCTCGGCCGGCAAGACCGGCACCAGCCAGAATTCACGCGACGCCTGGTTCGTCGGCTATACCGCCAACCTCACGACGGGTGTGTGGTTCGGCAATGACGACGGCAGCCCGATGAAGAAGGTGACCGGCGGCGCCTTGCCGGCGCAGGCCTGGCACGAATTCATGGTCGCCGCGCATGAAGGCTTGCCGGTCAGGCCGTTGCCCGGCACGTGGAAATCGACGCCGCCCGATACGGTTGTGCCGGACGAGATACCCTCGGCGGACAACTCGCAGCCGGCGCCGCCCGCGCCCGTCGGCCAGTCGAGCCCTGTCGCCCAGGCGCCCGCACGGCAGGCGCGTCCAGCCCAGACGGTCGATGCCGATGGCTTCGATATGCCGAGCGACGGCGGTACCACCGCCTCGGTCGGGCATCCGGTGCCGCCCGGCGATGTCGGCGGCCCGAAGAAAAGGCGGCAGACGTCGATTCTCGACATCCTCAGCGGCGGTTGAGGGGCAACTCGCCTCTCGCAATGGCTGGCGCCTTCGGCTACATGTCCGGCCGGAGATCAAGCCATGGCCGAAATCGACAGCAGAAAAACCATCGTGCTCACCGGCGCCAGCCGCGGCATCGGCCATGCGACGGTGAAACGCTTTTCACGCGAGGGCTGGCGCGTCATCACCTGCTCGCGACAGGCCTTTGCCGAGGACTGTCCATGGCCGGCGGGTCCCGAAGACCACATCAAGGTCGACCTTGCCGACCAGGAGGATGTCGGCATTGCCGTCTCGGAAATCCGCCACCGGCTGGAGGCGCATGGCGGGCAGTTGCACGCGCTGGTCAACAATGCTGGCATCTCGCCGAAGCTCAAGGACGGCGGCCGGATGAACTCGATCGAGACGCCGATGCATGTCTGGCGCGACGTGTTCCAGGTCAATTTCTTCGCCCCGATCATGCTGGCGAGAGGGCTGTTCAAGGAACTCGCCGCCGCCAAGGGCTCAATCGTCAACGTCACCTCGATCGCCGGCACGCGCGTGCATCCATTTGCCGGCACGGCCTATGCGACGTCGAAGGCGGCGCTGGGTTCTCTGACGCGCGAGATGGCGCATGACTTCGGGCCGCACGGCATCCGCGTCAATGCGATCGCGCCGGGCGAGATCGACACGGCGATCCTGTCGCCCGGCACCGACAAGATCGTCGAGACGATCCCGCTGAGAAGGCTGGGCGCCACGTCGGAAGTGGCCGACATCATCTTTTTCCTGTGTTCGGGCCAGGCGTCCTACGTGACCGGCTCGGAAATCCACATCAATGGCGGCCAGCACGTGTGACTTCCATCTCAGCGACATCGCTTCCGTTATTCGTTTCCTGATCCGCTTGGTTTGTGCAGACGAGCGTCAGGCAGGCCGCGGCCTGATCTCGACAGCGGCGTCGTCCAGCCGAGCGGGTGACATGCCGGTAACCGCCTCGACAATGCCGCGTGCTATTTCGCGCTCGCCCATGATCACGGTGTCGGCGCCGAGAGCCTTGAGATGCTCGACCTCGGCATCGGAATGGGCGCGCGCAATGACGCTGATGCCGGGATTGACCGCGCGCGCCCGCAGCACCACCTGTCCCGCCTCGAAGGCGTTGGGGATGGCGAGGATCAGCCGTTTGGCGCCTTCCGGATTGGTTGCCGCGAAGACGTCCGCATTGGCGGCATTGCCGGCCACCGTTTCGACGCCGTCGGCCCTCAGCTTCGCCAGCGTCTTGTCGGCATCCTCGACGACCAGGAAGGGCAGGGCGGCTTGTTTCAGCGCGGCACCCACGAGGCTGCCGACACGTCCATAGCCGATCAGGATGGAATGGTCGGTGAGTCCCGTTCGCGGCGGCAGACCATTCTCGCTTTCAGACACTGCCGCCGCCGAGGCCACCTGGCCGGGCTCGGTCGCCGGGCCGATCGGCCTTGATTCCTCGGGCTCTGCCGTTTTGCCGGCGCGCTTTTCCAGCCACGGCTTCATCCTGTCGACGATCAGGAACATCAGCGGGTTGAGCAGGATCGACAGGATGGCGCCGGCCAGAATGAGGTCGCGGCCCTGTTCGGGCAGAAGCTTCAACCCGACGCCGAGCTCGGCCAGGATGAAGGAGAATTCGCCGATCTGGGCAAGGCTGGCCGAGATAATCAGCGCGGTCGCGACCGGATAGCGGAAGGCGATGACGATGACGAAAGCGGCGAGCGATTTGCCGATGAGGATGATGGCTAAGGTCGCCAGGATCGGCAGGCCGTTGCTGACCAGGCTGAACGGATCGAACAGCATGCCGACGGAAACGAAGAACAGCACGGAAAAAGCGTCGCGCAGCGGCAGCGATTCTTCCGCCGCCCGGTGGCTGAGCTCGGACTCGCTCATGACCATGCCGGCGAAGAAGGCGCCGAGCGCCAGCGAGACGCCGAACAGCTTCGCCGCGCCGAAGGCGACGCCGAGCGCGATGGCAAGCACCGAGAGCCGGAACAGCTCGCGTGAGCCGGTATGGGCGACATAGTGCAGGATCCAGGGGATGACCCTGCGGCCTACGACCAGCATGACGACGACGAAGGCGACGACCTTGGCCAGCGTTATGCCGACCACGCCCCATATGCCGTGGCTGGCGGGCAGCGAAAGCAGGCTCGCATGGTCGTCGGCCTGCGGCTGGCCGCCAAGCACGCCGGCGAGCGCCGGCAAAAGCACCAGCGCCAGCACCATGGCCAAATCCTCGACGATCAGCCAGCCGACGGCGATGCGGCCGCGCTCGGTCTCGATCAGCCGCCGCTCCTGCATGGCGCGCAGCAGGACGACGGTCGAGGCGACGGAGAGCGCGAGGCCGAAGACAAGGCCGGCGCCGAGCGACCAGCCAAGCAGCCAGGCGAGGCCGACGCCGAGCAGCGTGGCAAAGCCGATCTGCACGACGGCGCCGGGCACGGCGATTGCGCGGACCGACAAAAGATCCTTCAGCGAGAAATGCAGGCCGACGCCGAACATCAGCAGGATGACGCCGATCTCGGCGAGTTCGTTGGCAAGGCTGGCGTCGGCGACGAAGCCCGGCGTGTTCGGACCGACCAGCACGCCGGCCACCAGATAGCCGACCAGCGGCGGGATGCGGAATCGGTTGGCCAATGCTCCGAAAACGAAGGCAAGCCCCAAACCGGCGACGATGGTGGCGATCAGGGGCGTGTCATGCGGCATTGTCTATGGAGCGCCTTTCGAGAATTCACGATGTCGATAAGCGCCGCCCGAGGGCCGTCGCCCCTTCGCAATATGGTCGGGGGAGGGGCGGTGACGCAACCACCGCTACACGGAAATCGGCGCCGCGATCGGGCGCCGGATGAGAAAATCAGAGCGAGCCGCCATGAGGGGGCCACGGCATCAATCCCCTGCACTGTGCGTTCCTGCGTGCCGCTCAGGCCGCTTTGAGCAGATTCTCGATGTCGAAGACGGTATGATTGGTCAGCGTCTTGGGGATTTCGGCCTGCACTTTTTCACTGACTTCCTTGTGCAGCTTCTGACGCATCTCGCCGAGCACCTGCGGCGGCGCGATCAGCACGAGCTGGTCGAACTCACCCCGATGTGCAAGCTTGTAGAGCCGATCGGCAATATCGCTTGCGAAACGTTCCTTGCCGAGGCGATGCCAATCGGTTTCTTCGATCGCGCTGCGTGGCCCTTCGGCATACCGGCCCGGTTTATCGGTGCCTTGCTCCCTGGTGGCGGGATTTTCCTGCTCCATCTCCTGAACCACCTCGAGGTTCGGAAACTTGCTGTCGCCTTCATTGCGGAGGAAAAGCGCCTTCTCGCCGTCGGCCACGACCACCCAGAGACCGCGTTTAAGCTTGATGTTCATGATTTTCCTCCTTGCCTTGAGCACAAATCGAGCCCCGCGAGAGCGGCTCGACCGACGGGATGGATCGTTAGCGAAACGTGCCGCCGAGCATGATAGTTCCGCATCAACTAACGACTGCAGGATGTGCTGCAAGCGGCAGCGATCTCACCCACCAGCAAGACCGCGTCTTAATCTACTAGGTTGGTAGAATTTAGAAAAAACCGTTTTGCCGTGTCGGCTGCACGGCGCTAAAAACTATGCCGGATCAATAGCTCTCGGATAGGTGCCCGACCACCTCGAGGTCCGGCGTAGAATTTTTTTCTCCTGCCTTTCGCGGCTGCGAAAAAGCGATTGCCTGCCATCAAGGGATGCGCGACTGCTTGCCTTCTGGTTTTTCCCAGGCCCGCATAAAACTGCCAGACTGTTCTCGTACTGTTTATCGCCATGTCGCCAGCCAATGCCAAGCTCAACGCCTTCCCCGTCTTCCTGCGGGTCGACGGCGAAGCCGTGGCCATCGTCGGCAACGGCGAGGAGGCACTGGCCAAGGCCAGGCTGCTTGCTCAGTCAAACGCGACGCTGCGCATCATTGCGGACAATGCCGATCCCGAGCTTCTGAATTTCATTGCTACCGCCGGCGCTGTCCACGTCGATGTCGCCTACGATGCCGCGCACCTCGAGGACGCGGCCATGGTGTTTGCCGCCAGCGGCGACGAGGCGCTCGACCGCCGCGTGGTCGAAGACGCCCGCCGGCTGGGCATTCCGGTCAACGCCGTCGACCGGCCTGAGCTCTGCGATTTCTTCACCCCGGCGCTGGTCAACCGCGCGCCGGTCGCCATCGCCATCGGCACCGAGGGCGCCGGCCCTGTGCTGGCGCAGCTGCTGCGGGTGCGCATCGATCGCATGCTGTCGCCGTCGCTTGGCCGGCTGGCGGCCTTGGCGTCGTCGTTTCGCACTGCTGCCGAGCGGCTGCCGAAAGGCAATCGCCGCCGCCGGTTCTGGAGCGATTTCTTCGCCGGCCTCCCGGCCAAGGCGGTTGAAGCCGGAGAGTTCGCCAGGGCGCATAGCGCTGCGCTTGAGCTTTTGACTTCGGACGCGCCGACCGCAGGTCACATCGCTCTGGTCGGCGCCGGCCCGGGCGCGGAGGATCTTTTGACGCTGCGCGCCCACCGCCTGCTGATGGAGGCCGACGCGATCGTCTATGACGCGCTGGTGCCGGAAGCGATCGTCGCCATGGGGCGCCGCGATGCCGAGCGCTTGCCTGTCGGCAAGCGCAAGGGCTGCCATTCCAAGAGCCAGGAAGAAATCAACGCTCTGCTCATCGAGCTTGGCCGCGCCGGCAAGCGCGTGGTG
>NZ_RZSV01000010.1:0-52992 GCF_004023205.1 Mesorhizobium sp. M1A.F.Ca.IN.020.03.2.1
ATGGCGTCGACCGCGATCCTGCGCTCGCCGCCGCCGTTCTTCGGCTGCACCGTCAACGACGATACGCGCAGCTTGCCGCCGGCGCTAACCACAGCGCGACCGAAATTGATCTCGATGCCGAGGCTCCTCGCTTCGTCGATCACCGCCCCCGACGGGTTGTCGCGCAGGTCGACGATGGCAGCGACATTGACGCCGGCCTTCCTCAGGTCGATCGCGGCCGCGTAGGCCGAGTCGTTTGCCGTATAGACGCCGACATTCCTACCGACCGCCACGCCATAGTGGTTGAGGTAGGTGCGCGCCGCCGATGCCAGCATGACGCCCGGCCGGTCGTTGTTGGCGAACACCATGTGCCGCTCGATGGCGCCGGTCGCGAGCACGACCCGCTTGGCGCGAACCTGCCACAGGCGCTCGCGCGCCAGCTCCCGGCCGGGGCTCTTGAGATGGTCGCTGACCCGCTCGACAAGGCCGACGAAGTTCTGCGCGTAGTACCCGAAAGCTGTCGTGCGCGACAGCACTCGGACATTGTCCATCGCCTTGAGTTTGGCGATCGCGGCTTGTGCCCAGGCAAAGCCGTCCTCGCCATCGATCCTGGCGCCGCTCTCGAAGCGCAGGCTGCCGCCGAATTCGGCCTGCTCGTCGGCGAGGATCACCCGCACGCCGGTTTCGGCTGCGGCAAGCGCCGCAGTGATGCCGGCCGCACCGCCGCCCAGCACCAGCACGTCGCAATGCGCGTAGCGCGCCGCATAATGGTCGGGATCCGGCCGGTCGGGGGAAACGCCAAGGCCGGCCGTCGCGCGGATCTTCGGCTCATAGAAGTTCAACCAGGCCGACTTCGGCCACATGAAGGTCTTGTAGTAGAAGCCGGCCGAGAACATCGGCGAGGCAATGTCGTTGACCGCGCCGACGTCGAAGGCGAGCGAGGGCCAGCGGTTCTGCGAATGGGCGGTCAGCCCGTCATAGAGCTCCTGCACGGTCGCCCGCACATTCGGCGTCTTGCGCGCGTCGTCGCGCACGATCTGCACCAGCGCGTTGGGTTCTTCCGCGCCGGCCGAGAGGAAGCCGCGCGGCCGGTGGTACTTGAAGGAGCGGCCGACGAGATGCACGCCGTTGGCGAGCAGCGCCGAGGCCAGCGTGTCGCCCTCGATCCCGATATACTGCTTGCCGTCGAAGCTGAACGAGGCGGTCTTCGCCTGGCTGAGACGCCCGGCGCCGGAAATGCGGAAGGCGGCGTTCATTTCGAGGCTCCAGGCAGCTTCGCAGGCTTCGGCTCGCCGGCCTTGTAGGTCATGACGAACTTGTCGGTCACGGTGTCGCGCACGGCGTTGAAAAAGCGCGCGCAGCCATGGATGTGCCGCCAGCGCTCATAGATCACGCCCTTGGGGTTCGAGCGGATGAAGAAGAATTTCTCGAAATCGTCGTCGCTCTCGGCGGCAATGTTGGTCGGGCGCGCAATATGCGCCTCGCCGGCATTGCGGAACTCGAGTTCCGGGCGCTCTTCCTCGCAATAGGGGCAGCGGATGAGAAGCATCAATCGACTTTCTTGGATTTGGTCGACCCACCATGTGCATTGCCTTCAGGCCTGCCACGATCGGTCACAGCATTTTCTTTGGAAGTACGGTCTTCAATGAGCAATCCTATCGCCCGCAAATTCACTTTGGCTCGATCGACATCAGCCTGCGTTCGTGGCCCAGAGAAGGTTCTTGGGGAACCGATATTCAGAAACACGTTTTCGCGTATTTTCGGTATGGCAAATGCCCACACGCAGAAAAAGGTAGGTAGGCCGACAACCACAAACATAGCCAACATGACGGGATCGACCCCATTGGCCTCATACCCAACTATTCGAACCAAAATCTCCCTGACGGACAACAGTATAAACAGCACGGTGACGCCCACGAGGCCCAACCCGAAAAGCATGGTGTGAGTTTTGCGCGTCATCGCAGTTCTTTAGTGCGCCACCGCCGCCGCCGCCGCTTCGTCGATGAGACGACCGGTGCGGAAGCGCTCGAGCGTGAAGGGCGCGTTGATCGGGTGCGGGTCGTCCCTGGCGATGGTGTGGGCAAAGACGTTGCCCGAACCTGGCGTCGCCTTGAAGCCGCCCGTGCCCCAGCCGCAATTGACATAGAGGCCCTTGACCGGCGTCTTAGCCAGGATCGGCGAGCGGTCGGGGGTCACATCGACGATGCCGCCCCAGGAGCGCAGCATCTTCATGCGGGTGAAGATCGGGAACATTTCGCAGATGGCGTCGAGCGTGTGCTGCAGGATGTGCAGGCCGCCGGTTTGCGAATAGGAGATATACTGGTCGGTGCCGGCGCCGATGACCAGCTCGCCCTTGTCCGACTGCGAGATATAGGCGTGCACCGTGTTCGACATGATGACGCATGGCACCACCGGCTTGACCGGCTCCGAGACCAGCGCCTGCAACGGATAACTCTCCAACGGCATGCGCACGCCGGCCATATCCATGATGACCGACGAATGGCCGGCAGCGACGACGCCGACCTTCTTGGCGCCGATGAAGCCGCGCGTCGTCTCGACGCCGGTGACCGCGCCGTTGGCCGCGCGCTTGACGCCGGTGACCTCGCAGTTCTGGATGATGTGCACGCCGCGCGCCGAGGCGCCGCGCGCATAACCCCAGGCGACCGCATCGTGGCGCGCCGTGCCGCCGCGGCGCTGCAGCGCGGCACCCATGACCGGATAGCGCGCCTCCTTGGAAATGTTGAGCGGCGGACAGAACTCCTTCGCCTGTTCCGGCGTCAGCCACTCATTGTCGATGCCGTTGAGGCGGTTGGCATGGATGTGGCGCTTGAACACCTGGACGTCATGCACATTGTGCGCGAGCATCATGACGCCGCGCGCCGAATACATGACGTTGTAGTTGAGCTCCTGGCTCAGTCCGTCCCACAATTTCAGCGCATGGTCGTAGATGCCGGCGCTTTCGTCATAGAGATAGTTGGAGCGGATGATGGTGGTGTTGCGGCCGGTGTTGCCGCCCCCGAGCCAGCCCTTTTCCAGCACCGCGACATTGGTGATGCCGTGCTCGGTCGCCAGATAATAGGCGGTGGCCAGGCCGTGGCCGCCGGCGCCGACGATGATGACGTCATATTCCTTCTTCGGCTCGGGTGAGGTCCATTGCTCTTCCCAGCCCTTGTGGCCGCGCATCGCCTCGCGGGCAATGGCGAATACGGAGTATTTCTTCACGTTCAGCCTCGCGCCAAAAATCGCGGATCTCGGCCGGGCATTCCCCGGCGCGCGTGGTGTATCACTAGCGAAAGCGTGCAGTCACCCTTGCGCTGTTTGCGACGGCGCTTGCCGTTTTGCGCCGCGGCTGCGCGGCGCATGCCCGACAACTTGCATTCCGATCGGCAAGTCAGCTTTCGGGTGGCTGCCGAAATGCCGATTTGCGACCAAGCATCCCACCACCGGCTGGACCGGCATAGAGAAAGGATGAGAAATGTTCGCACTCACCGAAAAGGTCGCCATCGTCACCGGCGCCAGCTCCGGCATCGGCCGCGCTACGGCCAGTCTGTTCGCCGAGCAGGGCGCCAGTGTCGTCGTCGCGGCGCGCCGCCGGGCCGAGCTCGATGCACTCGTCGGCGAAATCGAGACGGCCGGTGGAACCGCAATTGGACTCGCCGGCGATGTCCGGGACGAAGCCTATGCCAGAGCTCTGGTCGAGCTTGCGGTCGAAAGGTTCGGCGGCCTCGACATTGCCTTCAACAATGCGGGCACCGTCGGCTTGATGGCGCCGGTACCGGAGATGGCGCCGGCGACTTGGCACGACACGATCGACACCAATTTGACCAGCGCCTTCCTCGCCGCCAGGCACCAGATCCCGGCGATGCTGGAGCGCGGGGGCGGCTCGCTGATCTTCACCTCGAGCTTCGTCGGCTATACCGCCGGCATGCCGGGCATGGCCGCCTATGCCGCCGCCAAGGCAGGGCTGATCGGGCTGACGCAGGTGCTGGCCGCCGAATACGGCCCGAAAGGGCTGCGCGTCAACGCGCTGCTGCCCGGCGGCACCGACACGCCCGCAGCGACGTTCAAGACGCCGGAGTCGCGGACATTCGTCGAAAACCTGCATGCCTTGAAGCGTGTGGCCCGGCCCGAGGAGATCGCCCGCTCAGCGCTCTACCTTGCCTCGGACGCCTCAAGCTTCACCACCGGCGCGGCGCTGTTTGCCGATGGTGGCGTCTCGATCAATCGGACGTGAATCATCTGACGGTCGGCAGCCATGCTCATCCGCTGAAATCGCGCGACGGGGCCTTGCATTCCGGTCCGTTTTGACGATTTGGTTTCCCGTCGAAAACGGATCGGAACGATGCTGCTGATCAGAACCTATGTAGCCCAGAGCGCCATCGAAGGCGTCGGCGTTTTCGCCGCCGAGCCGGTCAGGAAAGGTGCCTCCATCTGGCGGCTCGATCCCGATTTCGACCGGCTGATCCCCATGGAGAAATACGAGAAGGCGCCGCCGCATCTCAAGGAATTGCTCGACCGCTACGCCTATCCGAGCCCGGACAAGCCGGGTTTCATGGTATATGAGGTCGACAATGGCCGCTTCATGAACCATTCCGAGCGGCCGAACACGGATTTCTCCCAATATGGTGGCGCCACAGCGACCCGGGATATCGCGGCCGGCGAGGAAATCACTTGCGACTATGGCGAATTCTTTGAGGATTTCGCCCGTCTGCATCTGGCGACCGCCTAAGGCTCAGACCGGCAAGGCACGGCGCTCGGGCTTCCGATCGCGGTTTCCTGCAATCAACGGTGGACAGCACGGCCTGATTCTGCTATCAGCCGGCACAATTCGCGGTGCAGGTCACTGCGGAGGCATGCGGCTATGGGCTGCTTGCCTGAGATTTCAAACCCGAAGACAGGATTGCACGTGCAGGTACTCGTCCGCGACAACAACGTTGATCAGGCGCTTCGCGCGCTGAAGAAGAAGATGCAGCGCGAAGGTATTTTCCGCGAAATGAAGATGCGCGGTCACTACGAAAAGCCGTCCGAGAAGCGTGCCCGCGAGAAGGCGGAAGCCGTCCGCCGCGCCCGCAAGCTGGCCCGCAAGCGCGCCCAGCGCGAAGGCCTGCTGCCGATGACCCCGCGCCCGGCTCCGGCTGGTGCTGCCGGCGCATCGCGTTCGCCGCGCTGATACCGTCAATTTTTCGTCCTTTTCGAAGGATACCGAGGGTGGCGCGATGCGGAATCGCCGCCACCTTTTTGTTTATGCGTTCGAGCCGGTTCGGAGAGGGAACGGACCTGACGGCGCGGCGCCAGTGAGGACTGAGATGAACGCAATTACCGTGGAGCGCAGAACCGCTTTTCG
The DNA here is from genome assembly GCF_004023205.1 of Mesorhizobium sp. M1A.F.Ca.IN.020.03.2.1. Taxonomy (NCBI): domain Bacteria; kingdom Pseudomonadati; phylum Pseudomonadota; class Alphaproteobacteria; order Hyphomicrobiales; family Phyllobacteriaceae; genus Mesorhizobium; species Mesorhizobium sp. M1A.F.Ca.IN.020.03.2.1. The sequence continues at coordinate 5,324 of NZ_RZSV01000010.1, forward strand.
CGGCTTCGCCCTGACGGCGGCCCTGCTTTCGGGCCTGACCCTTGCAGCATGCCAGACCGCCCCGACGGGGGAGTTCAACAATATCGACAAGGCGCAAGGCTCGACCGAGAACATCTCCTCGCTGTCGGCTGTCATCCAGCGCAATCCTCAGGATCCCGAGGGCTACAATGTGCGCGGCTCGGCCTATGGCCGCGGCGGCCAGTACCAGGCGGCGCTCAAGGATTTCGACACCGCCATCCAGCTCAATCCGAACTTCTATCAGGCCTATTCGAACCGGGCGCTCATCCAGCGTTTCCTCGGCAACCAGCAAGCAGCGCTTGCCGACTATAACCGCTCGATCCAGATCAACGCCAATTACGACGCCGCCTATATCGGCCGCGGCAATCTCTATCGCAAGGCCGGCCGCGTCAACGACGCGTTCAACGATTTCCAGAAGGCGATCCAACTCGACACGACCGACGCCCGCGCCTACCACAATCGCGGCCTGATCTATCAGAGCCAGGGCCAGCACAAGTTCGCCATCGAGGATTTCTCGACCGCCATCTCGCTGGCGCCGGACGCAGCCGAGCCCTACAACGGCCGCGGCCTGTCCTATCTCGCCATGAATGACGAGGACAACGCCTTCGCCGACTTCAACATGGCCATCAAGCTCGACGGCAAGAACGCCGAGGCCTGGGCCAACCAGGCGCTGATCTACGAGCGACGCGGCGACAAGGAAAGGGCGGCCAAGTCCTACCGCGAGGCTGTCCACCTCGACCCGAACTACCAACCCGCCAAGGACGGCCTGTCGCGCACCTCGGCCGGCGCCAGCTGATCGGAAGCTAAGGCCGCCCGGGGGTCCGGTCGCCCGCGATGGGTCTATTGCGGCGCTGACACGCCGATTTGGCCGTCAGCCGCCAACGGCGATGCTTTGGCTCGCCATGCTCGCGCCAAGTTTTGGGCGGAACGCTCCTCGCACCTCGACCGTTTAACCGGGGCCGTTTGTTGCGAAAGGACATTTCCGATGATCAAGACACTTGCCTGTGCCGCCGCCGCGCTTGCCGCCACGGTCCTCGCTTCTCCGGTCAGCGCCGGCACGATCCGGCTCGGCACGCTCGATTGCACCATCGACGGGGGCACCGGTTACGTCATCACCTCCAACAAGGGCGTGTCCTGCGTCTTCCGCCCCTATCATCACGGTCCGGCCGAGCTCTATACGGGCATGATCTCCAAGCTTGGCGTCGATATCGGCCGGACGCATCAAGGTCAGCTTGTCTGGGCGGTTCTCGCCGCCACCCGCCACCATGACGCGGGCGATCTCGCCGGCAGCTATTACGGCGTCAACGCGGAGGCGAGCGTCGTGACCGGCGGCGGCGCCAATCTTTTGGTCGGTGGTCTCGACGGCGCCTTCATGCTCGAGCCGCTGAGCGTCCAGGCACAGACCGGCGTCAACCTCGCTGTTGCCGTGGCTTCGCTGGACCTCGTCCACTCCTATAAGTGAAATTTCAAATCAGTTAGCACCGATACGGCCCGGGACGCTCGTTCCGGGCCGAATTTTTGGCGCGCTGCTCGCTGACATCGCCGAAAAAGCCTCTTGAGCTCAACTGCGCTTGAGGTTCTACAAGCCCTGCCGAACTGGATCTGGCGCTTCGTTCGCAATGCGGATGAGGTTGCGGAAAACAAGCGGGAGATCGACGTGACGGCAGCAGGCGGCGGCAAGGTGGCCGGCAACAAGGTGGACTGGCGAGCGCTGTGGGCAAGCGGCGACCTGGCGCGTTTCTGCTTCGTCAGTCTCGGCATCCTGCTGCATGCCACCAATGAGACTATGGTGGCGACGGTGATGCCGGCCATGGTCGGCGAGCTGGCCGGCGTGCAGCTCGTTGGCTGGTCGCTGGCGATCTATGAGCTCGGCGCCATCGTCGCTGGTGCCGCGGCCGGGCGGCTGGTGAGCTATGTCGCGCTGCGCTCCAACATGATGGTCGCCGCCCTGCTCTACGCGGCAGGCGCGCTGATCTGCGCGGCGGCACCCTCCATGCCGTTCTTCCTCGCCGGGCGGCTGGTCGAGGGACTTGGCGGCGGCGCGCTGGTGTCGCTCGCCTTCGTTTCGGTCGAGCGTCTCTTTCCGCGCAACATCTGGCCGCAGCTCTTCGGCATCATGTCGGCGATCTGGGGCGTCGCCGCCTTCAGCGGACCGATGCTCGGCGCTGTTATGACCGAGTTCCTGTCATGGCGCTGGGCCTTTGGCGTCTTCACTGTCGGCGGCGCGGCGATGGCGCTGGCGAGTTTTATCGTGCTGGACACGCCGGAGGCGACGAGGCCGCAGGCGGGCAGAGGCACGGCGCCGCCCTTTCCCTATCCCGCGCTTGCCTGTCTCGCCATCGCCGTCGTGCTGATCGCTGCCGCCGGCATCGACATCGCCCCGCTGCGCTCGTCGCTGCTGCTGGCCCTCGGGCTGATCGGCCTGGCGCTTTTCTTCCGCATCGATGCCCGCAGGCCGCGCTCGCGCCTGTTTCCGGCACCTTTGTTCTCATGGCGCTCGCCGCTTGGCTCAGGCATGACCATGGTTGCGGCCTTCTCGGTAGCGACCTGCACGTTCACCATTTACGGGCCGCTGCTGCTCACCACGCTGCACGGCATTCCGATCCTGACCACCGGCTATATCATCGCCGCCGAATCCATCGCCTGGTCGATCCTGTCGATCCTCATCGCCAATGCGCCGCTGGAACGCGAAAGACTGATCATCGTCGTCGGCGCGCTGATGATCGCCTCCGGTCTTGCCAGTTTCGCCTACGCCATCCCCGCAGGTTCGATCCCGCTGATCCTGCTCTGCGCTCTGCTGCAGGGCGGCGGCTTCGGCGTCTGCTGGCCGTTCTTGACGCGCGTCATCGTCGCTTCGGCCCGCGACGGCGAGCAGACGATCGCTTCCGCCGCCGTGCCGACCATGCAGCGGATCGGCTACGCGGTGGGCGCGGCCCTTGCCGGCATCGTCGCCAACGCCAGCGGCTTCTCGCAAGGCCTCAATCGTGACGCGGCTGCAGGCGTGGCCGGCTGGCTCTTCCTCGCCTTCGTGCCGCTTGGGATCCTTGGCTGCGTCGCCGCGCTGCGGATCGCGCTGCCGCCAATGCGACCGCAGGCAGCGGCCAGCTAAACCACTGTCGTTTTCAGCCGCTCGGCAATCGATGCGGCGAGCCGTGTCGCCACCTCGTCCTTGCCCATCTCCGGCCACTCCTCGACGCCCGTGCGCGAGACGATGCGCACCTTGTTGCGATCGCCGCCCATAACGCCGGAAGGGCCGATGCCGCTGCCATGCGAGACGTCGTTCGCGACGATGAGATCGGCGCCCTTCTTCCTGAGCTTGGCCTCGGCGTTGCCGATGAGGTCCTGCGTCTCGGCGGCAAAGCCGACGACAAGACCGGGCCTCTGCGCATGATGGCCGACGCCCGCGAGGATGTCGGGATTCTCGACCATCTTGAGCGACGGCGGGCCCTTCCCCGCCACCTTCTTGATCTTTTCACCGGCGGCATTCGCGGTGCGCCAGTCGGCGACGGCCGCGACGAAAACAGCCGCGTCCGCCGGCAAAAGGCTCTCGACCGCTTCCTTCATCTCGGCCGCTGTTTCCACATGAGTGGTCTTCACCCCGGCCGGATCGGCGATGTTGACCGGACCGGACACGAGCCGGACATCGGCGCCGAGCTTCGCCAGTGCCGCCGCGATAGCATGGCCCTGCTTGCCGGACGAACGGTTGGCGATGTAGCGCACCGGATCGATCGGCTCATGCGTCGGCCCCGAGGTGACGATGATCTTGCGGCCCGCAAGCGGCTTCGGCTTCTCGCCGAGCATCGCCTCGATCGCGGCCACGATTTCCAGCGGCTCGGCCATGCGGCCTTCGCCCGCCTCGTTGCTTTCCGCCATCTCGCCCTTGGCCGGCCCGACAAAGGCGATGCCATCCTTCTGCAGGGTCGCCCGGTTGCGCCGCGTTGCCGGATGCGACCACATCTTCGGATTCATCGCCGGCGCCATCAGCACTTTCTTGTCGGTCGCAAGCAGCACCGTCGAGGCAAGATCATTGGCATGGCCGTTGGCGAGCTTCGCCATCAGGTCGGCGGTGGCCGGCGCCACGACCAGCAGATCGGCCTCGCGCGACAGCCTTATGTGGCCGACATCGTGCTCGTCATTGCGGTCGAAGAGTTCGGTGAAAACATGGTCGGCCGAAAGCGCGCCGACGGACAGCGTGGTGACGAATTCCTGCGCGGCTGATGTCATTACCACCCGGACAGAAGCGCCGCGCTCGCGCAGGCGCCGGATCAAATCGAGCGATTTATAGGCGGCGATGCCGCCGCCGATGACGAGAAGGACGCGTTTGCCGGAGAGCGTTCCGCGAACTGATGGCCTGCCGGGCATGTCGGCGATAGGCGGTGCTTGCTGGCCGGGGCCGGTCAGCGCACGCAGCGTCTTCTCGATCTGGTCGATGCGGTCGGCCTGCCCTGCCCGGCCCTCAACCGCCGCCCTGATCATCGCCCGGGCCTGCTCCTCCATCGAGCAGCCATTTTCGGCAGCCAATTGGCGCAGCAGGTCCTTAACTCCATCGTCAAGGTTGCGGATCGTGATGCTGGCCATCTGATTGCACCCGCCTCAAACTAGCGCCGGCAATGATAGCAATGCAATCAAAACGCAGCAAGGCGGCGGGCGGTCAGAAAATCCGCCACGCGATGTAAATCAGCGTCAGCGCAATGGTCCACAGCGCCACCCGGCCGGAGCGGGTGTGGCGCGCCTCCGCCTTGCCGATCGCGCGCGCGGTCGCCTCGTCGAAGCGCAAGCCATGCTCGGCCATCAGGTCGATCTCACGCGACAGCCGCTCGGTGCGAACCGCAATGTCCGGCGCCTGCCTCGCCAGCGAGATCAAGGCCTTGCCGGCGTCCCGCGCGTCCGAGAGCACGCCGCGCGGGCCGAGATTGCCCGCGATCCAGTCACTGACCACCGGCTCCGAAGTCTTCCACATGTTGAACGCCGGATCGAGCGTGCGGGCCACGCCTTCGACCACCACCATGGTCTTTTGCAAAAGCACCAGCTCGGTCCGCGTCGCCATGTCGAAGAGGTCGGTGACCTCGAACAGCAGCGTCAGAAGCTTGGCCATCGAGATCGTGTCGGCCGACTGGCCGTGGATCGGCTCGCCGATGGCGCGGATCGCCTGCGCGAAGGCCGATACATTGTGCTGACGCGGCACATAGCCGGCCTCGAAATGCACCTCGGCGACGCGCCGGTAGTCGCGCACGATGAAGCCGTAGAGGATCTCGGCCAGAAAACGCCGCTCCTTCTTGCCGAGTCTGCCGGCGATGCCGAGATCGACGGCAACGATGGTGCCGTCCGGTTCGACGAACAGGTTGCCCGGATGCATGTCGGCATGGAAGAAGCCGTCGCGCAGCGTATGCCTGAGGAAGGACTGGACGAGATTGGCTGCGATCGCCTTGAGGTCGTGACCGGCGGCAGCAAGGCCGGTCAGATCGTTCATCTTGACGCCGTCGATCCACTCCATGGTGATCACGTCTCGGCCGGTCCGCTCCCAATCGACCGCCGGCACGCGGAAGCCCGGATCATCCTTGGTGTTCTCAGCGAGCTCGGAAAACGCGGCCGCTTCGAGCCGCATGTCCATCTCGACCTTGGTGGTCTGCGCCAGCGTCTGGGTCACCTCGATCGGCCGCAGGCGCCGCGAGGAGGGGATGTACTTCTCCTGCAGGCGGGCGGCGAGGAAGTAGCTCTCGAGATCCTGGAAGAAGCGATGGCGCACGCCGGGGCGGATGACCTTCACCGCGACCCGTGAAGCCTTTCCGTCGCGAACGACTTCGGCGCCGTGCACCTGGGCGATCGATGCCGCCGCGACCGGCTCGCCGAAGGTTGCGTAGAGATCCTCGATCCTGCGCCCGAGCGAGGCTTCGATCGCCGCGACCGCTTCCGCCCTCGGAAAGGTGTGCATCTTGTCCTGCAGCAGCGCAAGGTCGACCGCCATGTCGTTGCCGACGACGTCGGGCCGCGTGGCGAGGAACTGGCCGAGCTTCACATAGGATGGCCCCAGCCGCACCACCGCCTGCGCCAGCCGGTCGCCGCGCAGATGGCTTCGGGCGCGGCGGCGAGTGAGCACGCGCGCCAGCCGCCAGCCGAGCTTCGGCATACCGGAAAGCTCTTCGCCGGGCAGCGCCGCGACGACGCCCTCGCGGACCAGCACCCAGCCGGCCCTGGCGAGCCGGAAGCCGGCGCCAACGCTGGTCATCGGACGCCCTGCCTCAAAGCTTCCAGCCCGAATGGAGCGCCGCGATGCCCCCCGAATAGTTGCGGAAAGTAACCCGATCGAAGCCGGCCCGACCAATCATCGCGGCGAAGTTCTGCTGGTTGGGGAACTTGCGGATCGATTCGACCAGATAGGAATAGGGCTCGTCGTCGCCGGTCACCGCCCTGCCGATTTTGGGGATGGCGTTGAACGACCAAGCCTCGTAGGCCTTGTCGAGCAGCGGCATGTCGACCTCGGAAAACTCCAGGCATAGGAAGCGCCCGCCGCGCTTCAGCACACGAAAAGCTTCGCTCAGCGCCACATCGATGCGCGGCACGTTGCGGATGCCGAACGCGATCGTATACGCATCGAACGTGCCGTCCTCGAACGGCAGCGCTTCGGCATTGGCCTCGACGAAATCGGTGTTTTCCGAGAGGCCTTTCTTTTCGGCCCTGTCGCGGCCGACGTCGAGCATCGAGCCGTTGATGTCGAGCACCGTGGCATGCGCATGGCGCTGGCTTGCCTCGATGATGCGAAAGGCGATGTCGCCGGTGCCGCCGGCGACGTCGAGCACCTTCCAGCCCGGCCGCTTCGGGGGGTTGAGCCACGCGACCATCGCGTCCTTCCACAGCCGGTGCAACCCACCCGACATCAGATCGTTCATCAGGTCGTATCGATTGGCCACCTTGTGAAAGACGTCATTGACGAGCGACTGCTTGTCGCCCGCGCCAACCTTCCTGAAACCATAGGAGGTTTCCATGCCGCCCGCGGCCGTGGTTCTCTCAACTGACATTATTTCGATCCGCCATAAAACCGGCGGGACCATAGCCGATCGATGGGGCGGGCGCTATTGTCCAAGGCGCGGTTTTCGGCCGCGCTTTCAGAACGGGTCGGGGAAGAGTTTGCCACGATTTTCCACCCGGAATCGGCGCCACGACAGAAGAATACCGCACGGGATGGCCGCATGATCTTGAAAGCCGAATTGCACTGCCACATCGAAGGGGCAGCGGCGCCCGACCTCGTCGTCAGCCAGGCCCGCAAATACGGCAAGGACCCTTCGCCCTACATCCAGAACGGCTCTTTCGTCTGGCACGATTTCACGTCTTTCCTCGCCGCCTATGATTTTGCTTCCGACCTGTTCCGCACCGAGGAGGATTACGCCCGTCTGACCGATCATTATCTCACCAGCCTCGCCCGCGACGGCGCCATCTATTCCGAGGTCTTCACCTCGCCGGATCACGCGAAAAGGGCCGGGCTTTCGCCCAAGGCCTATACGGACGCGCTGGGCGAAGGCATGGCCCGCGCCAAGGCGAGGACCGGCATCGAGGGGCGCATGATCGTCACCGGCGTACGCCACGTCGGCGTCGAGGCGATCGAGCAGGCGGCGCGCTTTGCGGCGCGCTGCGGCCATCCGCTGGTCACCGGCTTCGGCGTCGCCGGCGACGAGCGCATCGGCGATTTCGAGGACTACGTCCGTGCGTTCGAGATCGCGCGCGAGGCCGGCCTCGGCATCACCATCCACGCCGGAGAATTGATGGGCTGGGAAAGCGTGGCGGCAGCGCTCGACCATATCCGCCCGTCGCGGATCGGCCATGGCGTGCGCGCCATCGAGAACCCGGACCTCGTTCGCCGCATAGCCGCCGAGGGCGTGGTGCTGGAATGCTGCCCCGGCTCCAACATCGCGCTCAAGGTGTTCGATAGTTTCGCCACGCATCCTTTTCCGGCGTTGCGCGCGGCCGGCTGCAAGGTGACGCTCAATTCCGACGACCCGCCCTATTTCTGGACCTCGCTGAAGCGCGAATACGACATCGCCGCCGAGCATTTCGCGATGGACGACAAGGCGCTTATCGCCGTCACCAGGACGGCCATCGAGGCGGCCTTCGTCGACCGGAAGACCAAGGCGATGCTGATGAGCCGGCTCGACCCCAAAGGCCGGTGAATGGTCAATGGTGAATGGTGAATGGTGAATGGTGAATGGTGAATGGTGAATGGTGAACGTTTGCCGGCGGCTTCAGCGTGTCAACCAATCATCGGCCCATCAGGACTCGCAAACCGGCTCACTATTCACTATTCACTACTCACCATTCACTGGAGAAGACCATGCAGGGCGTCACCGTCGTCGACCACCCCCTTGTCCAGCACAAGCTGACCATCATGCGCAAGAAGGAGACCTCGACGGCAGGCTTCCGGCGGCTGCTGCGCGAAATCTCCCTGCTTCTCGGCTACGAGGTGACCCGCAACCTCGAACTGACGACCACCAAGATCGAGACCCCGATCGAGGAGATGGAAGCGCCGACGCTGGAGGGCAAGAAGCTGGTTTTCGCCTCCGTGCTGCGGGCCGGCAATGGCCTGCTCGAAGGCCTGCTCGATCTGGTGCCGGCGGCGCGCGTCGCCCATATCGGCCTTTACCGCGACCATGAGACGCTCGAGGCGATCGAATATTTCTTCAAGGCGCCAAGCGACCTTGCCGACCGTCTGGTGATCGTGGTCGATCCGATGCTTGCGACGGCCAATTCCGCGATCGCGGCGATCGACAAGCTGAAGGGGCGCGGCGCCACCAACATCCGCTTCCTTTGCCTCCTGGCCGCGCCCGAAGGCATCGAGCGCTTCACCAAGGCGCATCCGGATGTCCCGATCTTCACCGCCTCGATCGACCGCCAGTTGAACGACAAGGGTTACATCATGCCTGGCCTCGGTGACGCCGGCGACCGCATGTACGGGACCAAGTGAGATCTTTTCTTAACCGCTCGTTTACGAAACGCCGTGGTTCCGGCGCGCGTTAAAGCCGAAAACACCATGTCGGCTTAAGGATCGAACCTTCACGAAGGTCGATCCATGCTGCGCAAGCTTCTTCTCCTTGGCGTCTTTGTCGGAAGCTCCGCATCGATTCCGATTGTCTATCAGTCGAACCCGCAGATGGTGGAAACCCTGCTGAGATCGGCGGTTGCTTCGAAGCCGGCGCCGCCTGAGGCTCAGCCGGACGTCAATCTCGCTTCGGCTCCAGCCAGGCCGGCGATGCCGATGCCGCTCGGCCGCCAGGTGCTGGTCAATGCCGACCAGCGCGGCCATTTCACTTCCGCCTTCAAGTTCAACGGCCGTCAGATAGACGGCATGATCGACACCGGCGCGACGCTGGTCGCGATCAACATATCGACGGCGCGCCGGATCGGCATCTCGCTCAACCAGTCGGATTTCAATCAACAGGTGAACACGGCGAACGGCGCCATTAAGGCTGCCGTGGTCACCGTCGACCGGCTGCAGATCGGCAAGATTTCCCTCGACAACGTCCAGGCGGTGGTGCTCGACGATCGAGCGCTGCAAACCAACCTGATCGGCATGAGCTTCCTGCAGCGGCTGCAGAAATACGAAGTCCAGGACGGCGCGCTGCTGCTTGTTCAATAGGCGCGATTTTACAGCGGCAGTATCCGCCTGAGCACCGTCTTTTCTGCGGTCGGCTTCGAGTGACCGACCGTATAAGCGGCGCGCACCGCGACGGCGGCAGCCTCGGCGTCGGCCTCGGTCCGCGCATGGACCAGCACCAGCGCCTCGCCGCCATGCACCTCCGCGCCGACCGGCAGCAGCCGGGTGAGGCCGACGGAATGATCGATCTTGTCGTCCGGGCGGACGCGCCCGCCGCCCAGCGCAACGACGGCGAGCCCGATTTCGCGCGTCGCGATCCCGGTGACGAAGCCGTCCTCGGCCGCTTTGACCGCCATTTCCACTGCCGCCTTCGGCAGATATTTCTCCGGGCTCTCGACGAAGTCGGCGGGACCGCCGAGCGCCGTCACCATGCGCGCGAACACCGCCGCCGCGCGGCCGCCGGCAAGCGTCTCGGCCGCGCGCCTGATCCCGTCCTGGTTGGACGAGACAATTCCCGCCAATTGCAGCATCTCGGCGGCAAGCGCCAGCGTGACGTCCTCCAGCCGGCGGTCGCGGAACCGGCCGGTGAGAAAGTCGACCGCGTTCTTCACCTCGACCGCATTGCCCGCTGCCGAGGCCAGCGGCTCGTTCATGCCGGTCACCAGTGCCGAAGCCTTCAGGCCGACGCCATTGGCGACCTCGACCAGGCTGTTCGCAAGTGCTGCCGCATCGCGCGACTTCTCCATGAAGGCGCCGTTGCCGACCTTGACGTCGAGCACAAGCGAGCCGAGCCCGGCGGCAAGCTTTTTCGACAGGATCGAAGCCGTTATCAGCGGCACCGATTCCACTGTGCCCGTCACGTCGCGGATCGCGTAGAGCCGGCGATCGGCCGGCGCCAAATCGGCGGTCTGGCCGATGATGGCGCAGCCCGTCTCGAGCACCGTCTTGCGGAACCCCCCCAAATCCGGCTGGCTGACGTAACCGGGAATGGCATCCATCTTGTCCAGCGTGCCGCCGGTATGGCCAAGGCCGCGGCCGGAGATCATCGGCACATAAGCGCCGCAGGCCGCGACGATCGGCGCCAGCATCAGCGAGACATTGTCGCCGACGCCGCCCGTCGAATGCTTGTCAGTGACCGGTCCCGGCAAATCGGACCAGTCGAGCACGTCACCGGAATCGCGCATCGCGAGCGTCAGCGCCACTGCTTCCTCGCGACTCATGCCTTTGAGGAACACCGCCATGGCGAAGGCGCCGATTTGGCCTTCCGAGAGCGTGCCGGCCGTGATCCCTTGGATGAAGGCCGCGATCTCGGGCGCCGAGAGCTTGTGGCCGTCACGCTTGCGGCGAATGATTTCCTGCGGGAGCATCAGCTTTCCGGCAAACCTTCCTCGAAGACGCGCCGCAGGATCGTCGCCAGCCGCGCGCCGCCGGCCGGCGCCATGTCCTTGGTTTCCTGGTGTGAGAGTTCCGCCCCGGTCATGCCTGCCGCAAGGTTGGTGATGACCGAGCAGGCGGCGACCTTGAGGCCGAGGAAGCGGGCCAGGATCACTTCGGGCACGGTCGACATGCCGACCGCGTTGGCGCCCATGACGCGCGCCATGCGGATTTCGGCCGGCGTCTCGAAACATGGTCCGGAAAACCACATGTAGACGCCTTGGTGGAGCGCGGTGCCGGTCTCCTTCGCCGCCGTCTCGATCGCCTTGCGCAAGCCGGCATCATAGGCCTCGGTGAGGCCAACGAAGCGGCGGTCGCTCGGCTCTCCGATCAGCGGATTGGAGCCGGAGAAGTTGATGTGATCGGTAATCATCATCACCGAGCCCGGTCCCATCTCGGGATCGATCGAACCGGCGGCGTTGGTGAGGATGAGATGCGAGATGCCGATGCCGGCAAGCACCTCGAGTGCCGGGCGCATGGCGGCGGCATTGCCGTGCTCGTAATAGTGCGCGCGCCCGGAAAGCATCAGCACCGGCGTGCCGGCGAAACGCCCTGCCACCACCTCGCCGGCGTGGCCGGAGACGCCGCTGCGCGGGAAGCCCGGCAGTTCGGCATAGGGGATGCGCCTTGCGTCCTCCACCTGGTCGACCAGCCCACCGAGGCCGGAGCCCAGCACAAGCGCCGCGGTCGGGGCCAGCCCGTCCAGTTTCTCGACCAGATGATCCAGCGCTTCCTTCATTTCAGGATATCGCCCCTGAAGCCGTAAGGCAGCATATCGCCCATGGTGACCGTCTCGACCACGCCGGTGTTGTCGCAGAGATAGAGTTTCGTCTCCGGCCGGCAGAATTCCGCCAGCCGCTGCCGGCAGCCGCCGCAGGGCGAGCATTTGACCATGCGCTCGGCGATCACCGCGATCTCGGTGATCTTGCCGCCGCCGCCCATGATGTAGTGGCCGAGCGCGGTGGTCTCGGCACACCAGCCTTCCGGATAGGACGCCACCTCGATGTTGGCGCCGGTGAAGACGCGACCGTCCTCGGTGCGCAGCGCGGCGCCTACGGGAAACTTGGAATAGGGCGCATAGGCCTTGGCCATCGCCGTCCTGGCCGCTTCGAACAGATCATGCGACATTTCCTTCTTCTCTCCCACGATCTTGTTCAAATTGCCGGTTGCCGAGACTGCCCGAGCCTCAGCGTTCCTTGACATAGGGCACGCCGCCGGCGCGCGGCGGGATCGCCTTGCCGATGAAGCCGGCGAGCAGGATGACGGTGAGCACATAGGGCAGCGCCTGCATGAACTGCACCGGCACTTTGCCCAGGATCGGCAGCGGCGAGCCCTGCAAGCGGATCGATGCCGCGTCGAGGAAGCCGAACAGCAGGCAGGCGAACATCGCGTTGACCGGCTTCCATTTGGCGAAGATCAGCGCGGCAAGCGCGATGTAGCCCTTGCCTGCGGTCATGTCCTTTACGAAGCCGCCATTCTGGACCATGGAGAGATACGCACCGGCGACGCCGGTAAGGATACCGGTGCAGATCAGCGCCCGATAGCGCAGCCAGGCGACCGAGATGCCGGCGGTGTCGACGGCGGCCGGGTTTTCGCCCACGGCGCGCATCCTGAGACCGAAGCGGGTGCGGAACAGCACCCACCAGGTGAACGGCACCATCGCGAAGGCGAAGTAGACCAGGATCGAATGGCCGGAGATCAGCTCGGCATAAACGGGCCCGAGGATCGGCACGTTGCGAACGGCTTCGGCGCCCGGCCACACGATCGCCTCGAAGCGCTCGCCCGGCTGCAGCGCCGGCGTGCGGCCGCCCTGCTCGAACCAGGCCTGGCCGAGGATGATGGTCGAGCCGGCGGCGACGAAGTTGATGGCGACGCCGGAGACGATCTGGTTGCCGCGATGCGTGATCGAGGCGAAACCATGCACCATGGCGAAGGCGACCGAGATCAGGACGGCGGTGCCGAGACCGATAAAGGCCGAATGGAAGACCGATGCCGCTGCAGCGCCGGCGAAGGCGCCGACCAGCATCTTGCCTTCGAGACCGATATCGAAGATGCCGGCCCGCTCTGAATAGAGGCCGGCAAGACAGGCAAGCAGCAGCGGCACCGACAGGCGGATGGTGGAATCCAGGACCTGGACGATCGCGTTGAAACTGTCCATCTCAGGCCCCCTTCCCCTTGACCGCCTGCATGCCGACCGATTTCGGGCTGACCGATGCGAACAGCGCCTGGATATAGGGCCTGAACATATGCTCCAGCGCGCCGGCGAAGAGGATGACCAACCCTTGAATGATGACGATCATGTCGCGGCTGATCGCCGGCATCTCGAAGGCTAGCTCGGCGCCGCCCTGGTAGAGCATGCCGAACAAGATCGCCGCCAGCACGATGCCGACCGGATGCAGCCTGCCCATCAGCGCGACCGCGATGCCGACATAGCCTGCGCCCGAGACGAAATCGATCGCCACATTGTGCTGGTCGCCCATCACGGGGTTGAGCGCCATCATGCCGGCCAACGCACCCGAGATCATCATCGCGGTGAGGATGATGCGGGTTTCCGAAATGCCGGCATAGCGCGCCGCCTTCGGACTATGGCCATAGGTGCGCATCTCGTAGCCGAGCTTGGTGCGCCAGATCAGCAGCCAGACCAGGAACGCCATCGCCAGCGCCAGCAGGAAGCAGATGTTGAGCGGCGCCGAGCGGATCTTGGCGCCGAACAATTCGATCATCCAGTTGAGCTTCGGCAATTCCGCGCCGGCCAGGAAATTGCGTGTCTGCGGCGCCTGCGATCCGACCGGCTTCAGCGGACCGACCAGCAGATAGACCATCACCGAGGCAGCGATGAAGTTGAACATGATGGTGGTGATGACGATGTGCGAGCCACGCTTGGCCTGCAGATAGGCCGGGATGAAACCCCAGAGCGCGCCGAACGCCGCCGCGGCGACGATCGCCATCGGAAATATCAGCCACCAGGGCAGGACGCTGTCGAAGCTCAGGCAGACGAGCGCGATGCCGAGGCCGCCGATATAGGCCTGGCCTTCGGTGCCGATGTTGAACAGGCTGCAATGCGCCGCCACCGCCACCGACAGCCCGGTGAAGATGAAGGTCGTGGCATAGAACAAGGTGAAGGCGATGCCTGTGCCCTTGCCGAAAGCGCCTTCGACCAGGATGACGGCGGCGCGGAACGGATTTTCGCCGACCAGCATGACGACGAAGCCCGCGACGATGAAAGCAACCGACAGGTTGATCAAAGGGATCAACCCATAATCGGCCCAGGCCGGGAGCTTGGCGTAAGGCGTGCTCATTCGGCGGCCTCCTGGTGCTCGACACCGGCCATCAAGAGGCCAAGCTCGCCTTCCGTCGCTTCCGGTCCGCGTTCGCCGACGATGCGGCCGGCGAACATCACCAGGATGCGGTCGGACAGCGAGCGGATCTCGTCGAGCTCGACCGACACGACCAGCACCGCCTTGCCCTGATCGCGCATGGCGATCAGCCGCTTGTGGATGAATTCGATGGCGCCGACGTCGACGCCGCGCGTCGGCTGGCCGACGATCAGCACGCCGGGATCCTGCTCCATCTCCCTGGCCAGCACGATCTTCTGCTGGTTGCCGCCGGAGAAATTTGCGGTCTTCAGCCGCGGATTGCCGGGACGGATGTCGTATTTCTCGATCTTGTTCTTCGCGTCGGCCATGATGGCATCGACGTTCAGGAACGGTCCCTTGAGATAGCGCTCGTCGTCATGATAGCCGAGGATCGAGTTCTCGTTCTCCTCGAAGGCGAGCACCAGCCCGACATGGTGGCGGTCTTCCGGCACATGGGCGAGACCGCGGTCGCGCAATTCGCCGGGATCGGCCTTGCCGGTCAGGTCGATTGGCTTGCCGTCGAGCATGACCTCGCCCGAGACGGCGTGCCGGATGCCGGAGATCGCCTCAAGCAGCTCCGACTGGCCGTTGCCGGCCACGCCGGCGATGCCGACGATCTCGCCGCCGCGCACGTCGAAGGAGACGTCGTCGACCATGGTGACGCCGCGTGAATCCTTGACCGTCAGGTTCTTGACCGAGAGTTTTGTCGCACCGGCCTCCGACTGGCCTTTCTCCACCCGCAACAGCACGCGCCGGCCGACCATCAGTTCGGCCAACTCGCCGACCGTCGTTTCCCTGGTCACCCTGGTCGCCACCATGGTCCCCTGGCGCATGACCGAGACCGTGTCGGTAACGGCCATGATCTCGCGCAGCTTGTGGGTGATCAGCACCACCGTTTTTCCCTGTTCCTTCAGCTGCTTGAGGATGCGGAACAGATGGTCGGCCTCGGCTGGCGTCAGAACCCCTGTCGGCTCGTCGAGGATCAGGATCTCGGCGCCGCGATAGAGCGCCTTGAGGATCTCGACGCGCTGCTGCAGGCCGACCGGCAATTCCTCGATGATGGCGTCGGGATCGACCTCGAGGCCGTATTCGCGCTCCAGCCGTTCGAGCTCGGAGCGCGCCTTGGCGATGCTGCTCTTCAACAGCGCGTCGGTCTCGGCGCCGAGGATGACGTTCTCCAGCACCGTGAAATTGTCGACCAGCATGAAATGTTGGTGCACCATGCCGATGCCGAGCGCTATCGCGTCGTTTGGGGTGTTGATCGACACCGCCTTGCCGGCGACGCGGATTTCGCCGCTGTCGGCCTGGTAGAAGCCATAGAGGATCGACATCAGCGTCGATTTGCCTGCGCCGTTCTCCCCGACAATGCCATGGATGGTGCCGCGCGTGACTTCCAGGTTGATGTCGCGGTTGGCGCGCACGGCGCCAAAACTCTTGTTGATGCCTATGAGCTCGATTGCGGCTTGCGCCATGCAGCCTGTCCCACTCGTTATTTTTTATCGCTTGGTCAAATTGCCTAGCACGACGCCCCGCCCGTGCCAATTGGCCGGAACGCCATTCACTCTCGACAAATCCCCCCGCGCTTGTCAATTTCGAAGGTGGCCGGGAGCTTCACATTCACAGAGACCGGGATGATGACGATGCCTGACGATCGGCTGACGACGCTGGAAATCCGCGCCGCCGAGCAGGAAAAGACGATCGAGGAACTGTCCGGCCAGATCGCCGAGCAGTGGACGGTGATCGAGCGCATGGAACGCAAGCTGGCCGCCCTTGCCGACCGGTTCCTGGCCCTGGAGGAGCAGGCCGCTCCCGACGTGCCGGTGACCAAGCCGCCGCACTACTGAGCCTGCAGGGGGAGCGAGCGAGTTCGAGGAGAACGGTCATGGCCGGTGAAGGAGACCGCATCGCAAGGGCCGGCGACTATGTCTTCGGCCTGATGGACGAACGGGAGCGCGCTCGCGCCGAGCGCGACCTACAGATCGATCCCGCCTTTCGCGACGCGGTGCTGCGGCTTGCCGAACGCATGCGTGCTTTGGAGCCGCAGGGAGCGTCGGCCACGGCTTCGGATGAGCGCTGGCAGCTTATCCAGCGCCGGCTTGGCGAATTGCCGCAAATGCGGTTTGCCGGGCTGGACAAGGGCGATGCGAAGCCGCAGCCGATCGTGATCAACAAGATCGAGCGCAAGCCTTATGGCGTCGGCCTGCATTCTCTTGGCGGCCGGCTCGGCCTGGCTATCGCGCTCGCCCTGGCGGCCGCCTTCGCGCTGGGCTATCTCGCCGGCACGCTATAGGGCGCACGACATCAAAAGCATCGGCTCGCCCTCCTGCTCGAAAGCTTCCGCCGCAGTCCAGCCAAGCGCTTCGTAGAACGGTCGTGCCTGCCAGGTGTAGAGATAGAGCCGGTTAACGCCGGCCGACGCGGCGTGGCCTTCTATGGCCCTGACCAGCGCCGTGCCAACGCCCTGCCCTCGATACGCCTCGTCAACAACAAGCCCGGCGAGCCACGGCGTCAGATCATGCGCCGGGTCGATCTCGTTGCGGACGAAGAGGCAACTTCCGATCGGCGAGCCGCCGAGGCGGGCGACGACAGCCGCCTCGAACCCGTCGCCTGCGATCAGCCCGCGAAGTCCCGCAATATCCTCTGCGAGCGTCCGCCCTGTGCCTTCAAAGAAGGCGGCCAGGCGCAGCTTGGCGATCGTCTCGACATCGCGCTCCCTCATGGCTTCGATAATCGGTTGCATGATGCTGGTCCCAAAAACAAACCGCCGGGCAAAAAGCCCGGCGGTCTAAGAAGCCTCGTTCAGTTGCCGATCAATATGGGCAGTTGTTGTCGGTGGTGTAATCGTGCACCTGGACCTTGCCGGCGATAATGTCGGCCTTGGCCTTTTCGACCGCCGCCTTCATCTCGTCCGTCACCAGCGCCTTGTTGTTGTCGTCCATGGCGTAGTCGACACCGCCTTCCTTCAGGCCGAGATTTTCGACGCCGCCCTTGAAGGTCCCGTTCTTGCCGTCCATGAAAGCCGTGTAGACGGCAACGTCCACGCGCTTCAGCATCGAGGTCAGCACCTTGCCGGGCTGCAGGCCGTTCTGGTTGGAGTCGACGCCGATGCCGAGCTTGCCGGCATCCGCGGCCGCCTGCAGCACGCCGACGCCGGTGCCGCCGGCCGCGGCATAGACGACGTCCGCGCCCTGATCGATCTGGGTCTTGGCGATCTCGCCGCCCTTGGCGGGGTCGTTCCAGGCGGCCGGGGTATCGCCGGTCATGTTCTGGATGACCTCGGTGGCCCCGGCAGACTTGGCGCCGCCGACATAACCACATTCGAACTTGCGGATCAGCGGGATGTCCATGCCGCCGACGAAGCCGACCTTCTTCGACTTTGACGCCATCGCAGCCAGAATGCCGACGAGGTAGGAGCCTTCGTTCTCCTTGAACACCAGCGAGCGGACATTGGGCAGGTCGACGGCATCGTCGATGATGGCGAAGTTGAGGTCGGTATATTCGGCCGCGACCTTCTTCAGCGCATCTTCCCAGGCAAAGCCGGCCATCACGATCGGGTTGCGGCCGTCCTCGGCGAAGCGGCGCAGCGCCTGCTCGCGCTGCGAAGCGTTGGAGACTTCGAATTCGACATAAGCGACGCCGGTTTCCTTCTTGAATTTCTCGGCGCCGTTATAGGCAGCCTCGTTGAAGGATTTGTCGAACTTGCCGCCGAGATCGTAGAGGATGGCCGGCTGGACATCCGCGGCGAAGGCCGGGAGAACCATTGCGGTTGCGGCCAGGAGGCCGAGAACGATACGTTTCATGTGATCCACACCCTGTCGGTTATTTTCCGTTGCACCGCACACCCTGCCCGGTTCTCCGGCAGGCATGCGACGTCAGGCAGGAAGTGTATGCCCCTCCCGCTCGCGGCCAATCTGGCACGGCCCGAAACAAAATTCACGTGGAATTTTGACCTGTTGGAAAAAGCGTGAAGGCCGACCGTTTCGGGCGGAGTCAGCGTCAGTTGGTCGGGGCGAGTTCGTGGCGCCGCCGGCGGTAGCCGAGGGCGTAGAGCAGGAACGCCAATACCGCGAACACGGCGAATCCCGGCTGGCCGAGCACCCAGGCGATGATCCCGTCCCAGACCAGCGGACTGGCCTTGGCGCGCACATAGGTCTCGAACGCGGCGCGCGTGTCGGGCGATACCGCCAGCCAGCTTGCGTTGAGCGGCGTCATGACCAGCGCCGACGCCGCGACAGAGCGCGTGGTGTCGATCACCGCCATGATGACAGAAATCGACAACGCAACCATGGCCGCCAGCCGAAAGATGAAACGCAGCATCCAACGCACTCCCCGGGAACACTCCCGTCTGCCCCGCCAAACGACATAGAGCGTGCACAACCGCCACGCAATCGCGACACGTGATTTTGAGTTAGGCCCTCCGCGCCGCTTTGCGCCGGTTGACGCGCCAGATGGCGAAAATCCCGCCGCCGACGGCTCCGATGATCAGTCCGCCCAAGCCGATGAAGACAGCAAAAAACCCGCAGGCGCCCTCGAAGCAGCTCATATGGGTGGCGTCGGCGATTAGCGACCCCGCGAAAAATCCGATGCAGGCGCCGATGGCGCCACCAAGAATGATGCCGAGCAACGCGGCGACGAGCGAGACCAGGAGCGGCGGGCGTACGGCCTCGGGATTGGCATACACCGTGTCGGCGCCGGCGCCGCGCCGCAGGAGGTAGATGCAGAGCAGGCCGATGGCGATCTCGGCCACCGTGAAGCCCAGCCCTTCGGCCGAGAAGACGAAATCGGGGACAAGAAGCGTGTAGGCCTGACGCACGACGAGCCAAAGGATGATGGCGACCTGCCCGATCGTATAGTGACGCGGGAAACGCGCCGACCGGTTGAAGGCGAGGCCGAGCAGGTAAAGTCCCCACAGAATGGTCACGACGCCGCCGGTCAGCCCGCCGTAGATCAGGAAGAGCACGCTTTCCGGCAGATTGAAGTCGCCGATCAGCCGCCAGCTCGAGATCAGGCCATAGGCCGAAAGCGCCATCACGATGATCAGCCACGCCACCGGGATGAAGGAGAGCCCGCTGTCGGGCCGGCCCGCGGGCTGCTGGTTGATCGATGCCATGTCAGGACGATGCCCCTCGCAAAGCCCAAGCAGTTCCGGGAACTGCGTCGTGGTTTTCCGTCCGGAAGTGCACAAAACAAACGCCTCAGGGAGTCGACAGGCGGCCAGAGCCGAAGTCAAGCGCGGGAAACTCCGCCGGCCGGCCTGTGCACAGCATTCGGCTGCATGGCAGGCCACCGAGGCAGCTTCCGTGTCATCCACGGCAAAAGCCACGGAATGACTTGGCATTCGCTTTCGGATCGACTAGATGAGCCCCGCGCCTGTTTTGCCTAGACGGCTAGAGGTGCCGGGAAAGGGTTGCCTGCCGGTTGAAGGCACCCCAAATTTAGGCCGAGAGGCCTTCCCGAGGGAGATGCATCTCCCCAACCCGCGCGGCGAAACCGGCCGACGCGACATGCAAGACGGAGAGGTGGCCGAGTGGTTGAAGGCGCACGCCTGGAAAGTGTGTTTACGGGAAACCGTAACGCGGGTTCGAATCCCGCTCTCTCCGCCATCAATTTTCCTAATACTAATGTTTTCAACTAGTTTGCGAAGAAGGAAGGCACCCCAAAGCCGTCCGCAATTGGCTGTTAGGCAGGTGCCCGAAAAGACGTTCCGTGCGGCCCGCCCCAGAAACCGTCGCGCTAACGCCGATCGGTTACCGCCCTGGCAGCTGACCGATCACGTTGCAATCGGTCGTGCTGTCTGAACGCGCCGTGTAGGTGGCGTAGATCACCAAATCCGTGTTCATGGCGATTTCACGCACCAGCTTTCGACGGACTGCGGTGGCGAACATGGCGGGCTCTGTGACACCGATTGCAAACGCGTCTGGTCCGCCAATGACGCAGCGCTCGAAATAGGATTGCAGGTTGGAACGGCCATACCTCGCGAACCCGTCGGCCCCGCCAATCCGGGGCAGTGCGATAGGCAGCCCGTTGATCGTCACGCCTTCCGCGAGAAGAACCTGCCGGATGGGGTCAAGGAGTGCTCCGGCATTATTGGGTCCGTCGCCGGATATATCAACGACCCTGCGCGGGCTGCGCAAGCCACTATTCGCGAACAGATCATTCGCGGCAGACAATGCACCGGAAATCGACGTTCCGCGGCCTTCAGTCAACGACAAAGCCGCGAGCCTGTCTGCCAAAGTGAGAGCGTCCTCGCGACTTTGGACGATTGTCCATGGCACGATGACGGTTTGCTGATTTGGCCCTGCCCACTCCAGATAGAGCACTGCAATTCTTCCACGCTCTCCCGACTTGACTGCCCCCGCAATGTCCGCGTGGCGGAAAGCATCGACGTAGCCGTCGCGCTGCACTCTTTGCTCAACTTTGCTCATCGACGGCGAAACGTCCACTGCAAGGATCAATTGCAGATCGACGTCGACCAGGCCGTCCTGGGAACGGTCGGTTGAGTGAGCCTGGGGCGCCATTGCCAAGAACAGGGTCATCAGGCACACGCCTGTGAGCCGGAGCACCAGCCTTGCGCCCACACTTCGAGCAATCTGCACTTCGTCGTCCATGGTGAGCCTCTCGCTGACGCTGCGATTGTCGGTCCGAGGCGTCTCGGGGTCACGAACGGCTTCCGATCATTTGCCGAAATCGCGCTCCCCGCCCGATGTGAATGATGATGGCAAGCGCGAAACCGTGCTAGGATCGAAACATTGGACTGCGGCTTCGTGCTTGAGGGAAACGGCTTGAGTAGCTCGCCGCCCACGATGTTCGTGCTCAACGGCGTTACCGTCGACGTGAGCAGCGAGACCTTGCGCGACAAATCCAACAGCACAATCGCACTTCGTCACCAAACCTTCGCGGTGCTTCGTCACCTTCTGGAGAACGCTGATCGCGTCGTCACCAAGGACGAGCTGATGAGGGCGGTCTGGAACGGGATCGCGGTCACCGACGACAGCCTTGTGCAATGCATTCACGAGATCCGTGCGGCGCTCAATGACGGTCGGCAGGCTGTTGTGGAGACGGTGCCTCGGCGCGGTTACAGGCTGGTCCGTCCTTCAAGCGCCGGGCCAAGAATGGCCACTATCCTGGCAGCCGAACTGGCTGCTGACGGTCGGCCGCCAGGTGAGGCTGAGCGGGGCGCTGCTGTACCAATCGGGCCGTACAGGCAGATCGTCGATCGGCTGCTGGTGCAACATGCCGGTCGCGTGTTCTCGAGCGCCGAAGAGAGCGTGGTCGCCGAATTCGCAGGCCCTGTCGAGGCCTTGCGGTGTGCGAGCGACATCCAGCATGAGGTCGACAGACGGAATTGCCAAGTTCCCAAGACAAAGCGCCTGCGCTTCCGCATCGGGCTTCACCTCGGTTATGTCGTCGACGAGGGCGACCACCTCGGGGGCGAGGCGGTCGAGGTCGCAGCCCATGTTCAATCATTGTCACGACCGGGCGGGATTTGCATCACGGAAGCGGTTCATGCCCAGGCTCGAGACCGGCTCCCGCTGGAATTCATCGAGCTTGGCGAGCAGAAGCTGAAGGACGTCGCACGTGCCCTGCGCATCTACCGCGTACCTCTTGCTTCAGAGGAACCGGTCAGGTCGCCATTTCGCGGTCTCGATGCCTTCGAATTCGAAGATGCCGATCTCTTCTTCGGCAGAGCGCGGGCGATTGCTGCCTGCACTTCAAGACTGGAGCAGCAGGCAGCAAGCGGCACCGCATTCCTGCTAATCTACGGCATGAGCGGTTGCGGCAAGTCTTCCCTCCTGCGCGCTGGCCTGCTGCCGTCATTGATCCGGCCCGGAACCGTGGCGGGCATATCGTTGTGGCGCCGCTGCCTGATCCGCCTCTCCGAAGGACCGGATTCATTCGCTGTGCTGGCTGCGGCGCTGCTTAGCGAAGCTGCTGTGCCGGAACTGGCCTGCGAAGTAACAGCCGCGGAGCTCGCTCGGCTTTGCAGAAGCGCGCCGGATCGGGCGCTGGCGATGGTTCGCCAGGCACTTGGCAAAGCCGCTGGGTCGGCCCGCTCGCAGATCAGATTGGTTGTCGCCATCGATCAGCTGGAGGAGCTGTTCACGACGGAGAAGCAGCCGGCGACGCGCGAGGCTCTCGTGCGGCTCATGACGCTGCTCGCCGCGAGCGGACTGGCCTGGGTGATCGCGGCGATCCGTTCAGATTTTTTTCACCGTTGCGGCGAGGTCCCGGGGTTCTCGGCGCTCAAGGATGGCCTCTCCAGCTACGAACTCCTGCCGCCGACTGGCCCGGAGATCGGTCAGATCATCCGTGAGCCGGCGGGCGTTGCCGGACTCCGCTTTGAGGAGAATGCCGAGTTGGGGCGACTCGATGACGTGCTGCAGGAGGCAGCAGCTGCCGATCCCGGATCATTGCCGCTTCTGGAGTTTGTGCTCGACGCGTTGTACCAGGCCGGCCGCCAGCGCCGCGTTCTCACCTTTGCGGATTATCGCGCGCTCGGCGGGCTCGAAGGCGCAATCGCGCGCCGCGCCGATGAAGTCGTGGATTTACTGGCGCCCGAGATCCAGGAGGCCTTACCGACGGTACTGGGCGCCCTCACAACTGCAAGTCTGAGCGATGACACCGTGACGGCACGTCCAGCCCTGCTCACCGAAGTCGCAGGTACTCCCGCGCGATCGGCGCTGGTCAGAGCCCTGATCGACGCGCGGCTCCTCGTCAGCGACGAGGACGCCGCAGGGCGTGTCTTCGTGCGCGTTGCACATGAAGCACTGTTGAGGCGCTGGCCGCGCGCAAGTGACATTGTGAATGCAAACCGGAATTTTCTCGAGACGCGCGAACGCCTCAGGGCTGATGCCCACCGATGGCACCTGGAAAGCAGGAATCGAGAGCTTCTCCTTCCGTCCGGCAAACGTCTGGCGGAGGGCGAAGAACTAATGTTGTCGAGACGGGAGGAGATCGACGATTATGTCCTTGAGTACATCGAGGAGTCTTTGCGTGCCCATCGGCAGAAAGAGGAGAAGGACCGGCACGCAGCGCTAGCGCTGATCGAGGCCGCCGAAGAGGCAAAACACGAGCGCCTGGAGCGCGAAGCCGAGCGCCGGAGCCTGGCGGCGGCCGCAGCAAACCGGCTTTCCCGACGTACCCGCAACGCAGCGATTGTGGCGATAATGCTCGCTCTCATCGCGGGCGCAGGCGCGCTGGTCGCCTTCAGGGCGCAGGAGGAAGCGAGGTCGCAACGCGACCAGGCGATGCGCAATCAGTTCCTTTCGCTCTCGTTCCTTTCGGAGCAGTCCACCGCGGCAGGCAGCACCGAGGCTGCGATCCTCTTGGCGCTTGAAGCACTGCCCTCAAAAGACCAATCCGAGCGGCAATATCTGTTCGAGGCGGAGGCAGCCCTCTACAAGGCTCTGCTGGCGCACCACCAGATCAAAATCTTCCGGCATGGCGCCGGCGTGACGGATACGGCATTCAATCCGAGCGGCGATCGCATCGTCACCGCATCCTACGACAAGACTGCAGCCGTCTGGGACATCTCCAGCGGTGCCGAAACTGCAGTTCTAATGGGTCATGAAGCGGCCTTGGAGAGGGCTGAATTCAGCCCGGACGGGAGCCGTATCCTGACGGCGGCGAGGGATGGCACTGCACGTCTCTGGGACGCTGTCTCGGGAGAGCAGCTCTTTATCATGCGCCCGGTAGGCAATTATCCGACGGCAATCTTCAGCCCGGATGGCACCCGGGTGCTGACGGCGGGGGAGAACAGCGATGCAACCCTCTGGGATGCTCGGACTGGAAAGAAAGTTCTAGGTGTAAAAAGCGACGCATATACGCGTGCTGTTTTCAGTTCAGACGGCCGCAGCTTCGCGACGGCAGGCAAGCATTTTGTTTCGATCTGGAATAGCGCAGACGGCGCGCTGACGCGGTCAATGCGAGTGACCTCCTGGCCCTACAGCCTGGCGTTCAGCCCGGACGGAAGCCGGATGCTGGCCGGCCCGTGGGGTTGGCATTCACACCGAGACACTTCCAGCCTTTTCGATTTGTCGAAAGGAACGGAGATCGCAAAGCTGGCCGGCAGCAAGAGCGACACGCAATTGAACGGCGTCATTTTCAGTCATGGGGGTCAGCGAATCGCCACGGTATCCATCGATGGCACTGCCCGAATTTGGGATGGAGCGTTGGGAACGCTGGATCATGTGCTAGGCCAAGAGGTTTCGGGGTTGAAGGCAGACATCGATACGGATGAACGCGATGTGGAGATGAACGGTGCTTTCACTCCGGACGACCGCTTCCTGGCGACTGCCTCGGTCAATGGGCCGATCCGCATCTGGGACGCTGAACGCGCCTCGTTGGTGACGACGATCGCCGGTCATGAATCCTTGGTCGAGCATATGGAATTCAGCCCGGTCGACAGCAACATTCTTCTCACTGCTTCACACGATGGCACCGCTCGGCTGTGGGATGTCGACGGCGCGCTGACGACTGCGCTCTCACATGAATATCGGCCGACTTTCGCGGTCTTCAGTCCCGACAATGTCCACCTGCTGACCGGCGGCGGCGACAGCGCGGCGCACCTGTGGGATGTCGTGAGCGGGCGCGAGACAATCCGGCTCGATACACATGAGATCGTTCAAAGCGCGACGTTCAGCCCAGATGGAAGGCGCGTCGCGACGGCATCTCTTGGGGGGCAGGTCCGTGTTTGGGATGTGGCCACGGGACACGAGACCGCCCAGTTCCGATCACATCGCGGCCTGATCCAGATCCAGTTTGGTCGCGACGGCAAATCGCTTCTCTGCGCATCGATGAACGGCACCGCGCAGCTGTGGGACGCGGCGACCGGCACCGAGCTAGCCGCCATTAACACGAGCAGCAACCTACCGCAGGCCATTCTTAGCCCTGACGGAAATCTGATCCTCTCAGCCAGGGAAGACAATGCGGGCCACCTCTTGACGACGGGCGGAGCCGAGCTCAGGGTTCTTGTGGGGCATCAGGATCGCATCACGGCAGCGGCCTTCAGCCCGGACGGTCAACTCGTCGCCACGGGCTCACTCGACCACACGGCTCGCATTTGGTCGACCACGGACGGAGCAAACGTCAGAACGCTAGTGGGACACACCGGCGCGGTAACGGTCGTCGCCTTGAGCCCCGACGGTCAGTTGCTGCTGACCGGCTCGCGCGATGGAACCATCCGGATCTGGAGCGTCGCTGGCGGACTGGAAAGGGCCGTTCTAAGGGGCCACAGCGGCGCGGTGGACAGCGCCCAGTTCAGTCCCAACGGTTTGTATGTCGTGACCGCGTCCTCGAAGGATCGCACGGTCCGGCTCTGGGCGACGCAATCGGGACGCCAGATTGCCGTCCTCGGCAGCCACGACGAAGCAACCATTCTACTGGGCTTTACACGCGCAGCTTTCAGTTCCGACGGCACCCGCGTTGCAATTGTTTCCGGCGAAAAAGATGTCCGCATCCTTCGCGTCTTCCAAACGTCCCGGGACCTCATTGACTTCGCCCGGCGCACCGTCCCTCGCGAACTCACCGCTTGCGAGCGGCGAAGCTTCTTCCTTCCTGAAGACCCTGCAATTGGCACTTGTCCGGGCTGAGGTCGACAACGGGGTCAGAGCGCTTGTGATCAATCTGCGATGCCAGGCCGATACCGCAGCATGTTTTCGATCTTCTTCGTCCGCTGTGGAGGGTGCGTAGCAGCCATTCCGGGTCTGGGTTGGGCATTCTGATCGAATTCATAAGAAACTGGGATGGAGACGTGTCTGTACCTCAGACAGGTAGGCTTGCCGGTCGCCATCCAAGGCAACCGTGAAGCAAACAGCGCAACGAGCCGGCGCGAAAGCCAAATTTTTTCAATTATTTAGATGCGAACTCGAAAGACGCTCTCTTCGCCAGCACTCCAACGGTCGGGATGGCGGCAAGCCGCATCGCGGGCGGCTCAGATTGCGCGCTCTGGGGTGTGGATCGGCCTATGGTTCGTCCTTGTCGATCCCGATGCTCTCGCCCTCGCCATGCACCTGGTTCCGGTCCCAATCGTTGGTCTTGTCAGGCGTTTTCGCGGCAGCTTTTTGGTTTTCCCGTTCCTTGTCCTTGCGGGGCTTAGGACCGGGCAGATCGCGCGATGATTTGGGTTCCATTGAGGTGTGTCCCTGTCAGTCGAACAGAACCCAACGTGGGCTGAGCTCGAATGTTCCGGCGCTTTGCCGGCGATATGCATTGCAAGGACATCCCGGCGTCCTGCGGAAGGAACCGGGCAGCCCACAGATACGTTCTGGCGCTCATGGATGAGCTTGTTGAACGTTTCGGGCAGCAAACCTGGCTGCCATTTTCCGTAATTTCAGCCAGGCTTTTACTGGCTGCGGTTCTTGGCTCACTCGTCGGCATGGAGCGTGAATGGCGTAACCGGCCGGCCGGGCTGAGGACGCATATCCTGATCTGTCTAGCAACCGCCTTGATCGCCATCCTGGCCATCGAAATCACCCATCTCCCCGTCTTCGATGGCCAGGAGATAGCCATTGACCCCATCCGCCTGATTGAAGCCACAACTGCCGGCGTCGCATTTCTGGCTGCAGGGCTAATATTCTTCTCCAAAGGGGAAGTTCAGGGGCTGACGACCGGCGCGGGAATGTGGCTGGCCGGTGCCATTGGATTGGCAGTGGGTCTCGGGTTCTGGCAGATCGCAATTCTTGGCACAGTCTTGGCGCTGATCGTGCTAGGGCTTTTGCAGCTGGTGCAGGTTGCCCCAAAGGACAAGCAATAGTCGGAGCATTTGGAGGCAGGGCGTCCAGTCCCTGCGCTTGTCGGCGTTACAGTGTTTTGCTGAATTGCAGATACCGATCGTCTCGGCCGGCGCACTCATGGCAGATCATCACTTGTCACCAGATCAAGTGCAGACACCCATGGTCCGGGCCGACAAGGCAGGAATCCTCCTAGCCATTTTCGGCTCTGCGCAGCAGCCGCGACAAGTGCTGCCGATGCATCGCCTGCATGTCTTCAAGCAGTTGGAGGAAGCGCAGGGCGTCATCGGTCGGCAATCCCTGATCGCTGAGGTCGGCAACCAACTCGTGCTGAAGGCGAAGGTGCCGCTCGCCTTCGTGAACATGCCGCCTGGCCTTTTCGATATCATCGTCGATTGCCATTTACCGGAACGTCGCTGGTGTCGTGACGTTCCTCGGGTGGGCTGTCCAAGATTGGAACTGATTGCGCGGCCATGACTTGTTATGGAGCGGTCGTTTACCGTTGGGACGTAGCCGTCTCGGCAGCACAAAGCCCGTCGCTTACGCTCATTAGCTGCGACGGGCTTTTCAAGTCTTAGAAAATGTTAATGTCGGTTGCCGCAAGCGCGGCGCATAATGGAACTCTGCTCCGCTGCGCGGGGTAAGGGCCCGGCCTGTATGTCAAGCCCCCAACCCCGCCCGGCAGGCCGGGCTACTTTGATCCACAAAAGCGAACTTTTGCACCGTCCGGTCCGCCGCGTGGCGAGAACGGCGGCCTGCGGCACGTGAAGGCAGCCGAACGTCGTCAGCGTCTGGCGAGACAACGGATCGGCGAGCAACGCGAATGCACGGCGGAACCAATAGGCAAGGGCGCGGTTGGGGCAGATGGTCGCCTATAACGAAACAACTGATCCCGCGCTTACCGGTGCACGCGGTCGAGGCCGGATTTTGCGCCCTCGTTTCTGTCTGTTCGGAAGGAAACGAGGCCATCCTCACCAGCGACATCTGTGTCGGCCTCATTCTTATGAGAACCGGGAAGCAGTCGCGCACGCCCTTGGTCTTAGTCACCAACAGACAAGTTCGTTTGCCGGGCACGAGCCGCTTGCAATAGCTCTGCATCACCTCCCGGGAGTTCTTTGGTGATCGAAGACGATAGCGTCTGTCAGTGGGAACGAATTGACTGCTTGGTTATCGGTGGCGGTCCGGCCGGCCTGGCAGCAGCGACGTATCTCGGGCGCTTTCGCCGCCGGGTCGTCGTTGTCGATTGCGGTCAAAGCCGCGCGAAGCTCATTCCGATTACCCGCAACTGTCCCGGCTTCCCCGACGGCATAGCCGGCGCCGAACTGCTGAATCGGCTGCGGCAGCAGGCTTTGCAGAGCGGAGCCGATCTTAGGCACGATATAATCCACGAGATTGGCCGCGACGGAACGGATTTTATTGCGATCGGTTCGACAGCCATTCGTTCCCGCGCGGCGCTCCTGGCTACTGGCATTGTCGATAAGCTTCCAGAGACGCCTTCGGCAGACGATATGATCAGAGCCGGCACCTTGCGCCTCTGTCCGATCTGTGACGGCTATGAGGTGATCGATAAGCGCGTCGCAGTCCTGGGCCCGGCGGAAGAGGCGGTGAAGAAGGCATTGTTCATGCGGACCTACACTCGCGACGTCACCGTGCTGACGACCGATGCTTCGAGTGAAATTGATGCAGATGCCGGCCGACTGATCCACGAAGCTGGAATCCAGCTCGAGCCCTGCATCCCTCATTCGCTACGACCCTCGGGAGAGCAGGCCACCATTCAACTCTCCAACGGAACAGCATCCTCATTCGATACCGTCTATCCAGCCATGGGATGCACGATAAGGTCGCAACTTGGCCTAGATCTCGGGGCGACATGCGACGAGCTTGGAAATCTTGTCGTGGATGCGCATCAGCGCACGGTCGTGCCAGGCCTGTATGCCGCTGGCGATGTGGTCAACGAAATCAATCAGATTGCTGTCGCATTCGGCCACGCCTCGATCGCAGCCACCGACATGCATAACTATCTTGACGATACCAAGTGCTAGTTTTCACCGGTGAATTGTGATGCATCTTGTTCAGATCCTGCTCCCCTGCTCGGACAACAACGGCCAGCCTTTCGCTCAAGAAGATTTCGACCGCGTGAAGGAAGAACTGGCGAGTCGCTTCGAAGGCGTTACTGCTTACCTTCAGGCGCCTGCCGACGGTTTGTGGAAAAAGGGTGCCGAGTCCAACGCCGACAAGATTGTGATCTTCGAAGTCATGGCCAACGAGGTCGATCTCATCGACTGGCGTGAACGCCGGATCGCACTCGAGCGGTGGTTTCGACAGGAGAAGGTGGTTATCCGCTACATGCCGATCGCGCTGGTGTAGTCGTTCTTGTCCATGCACGGGAAATCAGAGCCGGCGCCTCTCCTCCCGGCGTAGCTAAGATGAGTTCGCTCGGCCCGTCGGGATCAGCCGGTCCCGAACCATTCGATGGCCGGGCGGGTGATCATCAGCCATAAGATAGCGGCGACCGCGCCGAAGGCCGGAAAGCCGAAGACGAACCAGAGCCGGAAAAGCCGGTGATAGCGCGGCGGAAGCAACTGGCCGGCTTTCGCCGCCGCCAGGGCAAGATCGCGCATCTCCATCTGCATCCAGACCACGGGAAGCCAAAAAACACCGGTCACGACGTAGAGAAGGATCGACAGCGCGATCCAGCCGTCCCAGAGCGAATAGCCGACGAGCCGGGCAAGCGCGACGCCGGTGATCGGTTGCGCTACAACTGCCGTTGCCGTGAACAGGAAATCGGCAATCACGACAATGCGCGCGACCGCGGCCACGGTAGCCGGGTTGCCGGTCCGGTGTGCAAGCAGCATGAAGAAGGCGATGCCAGCGCCCGTCCCCAGCAGAACCGCCGCGCCGACGATATGGAGATATTTGAGACCGAAGTAGAGCATCAGCGCTCCTCCAGGATCTCCAATGCGACGAAGTGCAGAAGAACGATCGGCAGGATCTTCATCAGCGGGCCGAGCGGTTCATTCCACAGATCGGGCCGCAGGAGCGTGCCGGCCAATGCATAAAAAACGCATACGCCGATCGCTCCCCAGAGCCCAACGCGCGCGGTTTTGCGAAGCGCGATGAGAAGGCCGATGACCAGGTCGGCCAGCGCGCCGGCGATGACCAACGGCGCCGCCAGCGCGCTCACCGCGGTACCGATCAGGAGTTGGACGCCGCTCTGCCATCCGGTTGTCAAGGATATGATTCCGGTCATGATCCAGAAGAACGGCAGCACCGTGAAGATCGCGGGTTTGATGAAGTAGAGGCCGGCAAACCACCTGTCCTGCACCGTGGCTGGGTTTGCGGCGAGTGCTGTCGGGAGACCTCGCGGCTCGATCCCGGTTATCGCCTTCCAGGGTCCGGGATCACCGGTGGCTCCCCGGCTGATCTCAAGGGCGGCGTTGGTGCGCATGGGAGGGCGCCATCCCAGCACACTGACGGCGTCACCCAGCCGATAAAGTAGACGCGCCGCCCATCTCGGGAGAGCCAGGACGCGAGCCTCGTCCCATCCAAGCCACCTGCGGTAATGCGCGACTACCTCCTCCATTGCGAAGGCGTCCGGACCAGCAAGGTCGAGAGCGATCCGTGACGGGCTGTCAGGGCTGAGGAAAAACGCCACCGTTTCGACCACGTCCTCAAGTTGAACCACCTGCAGACGGCCGGAGCCGGGCATGGAGGGCAGCAGAGGAAGCGCGGCAAGGCCGCGAAACAGGGCGCTCGCTCCAAAAACGGGGCGGCCCAGAACGACGGAGGGTCTCAGCACGACCCAATCCAAGTCGAGCGTCATCAAGGCCTCCTCGCCGGCATATTTGCTGGCGGAGAAGGCCGAGGGTTGCTCACGATCGACGCCGATAGCGGAAAAGTGGATGACCCGGCGCACCCCGGCTTGCTGGCAGGCACGAAACAGCGCCGCTGCGCCCAATGCATGAACCCCTGTCGCATTTTCGCTGGCGCTGTCCTGCAGAACACCGGCACAATTCACCACCACGTCAACGCCTTGAAGAGCACTGCCCCAGTTCTCGGGGGCGAGCGCCTTCGCCATATCGATGGCGACCGTTCCCGCCTCCCCGGCCCGGCTTGATCGGCGTCGTGAGGCCCGCACGACCTCGTGCCCTGACGCGACCAAACGCGCGCACACCGCTGTGCCGATGAGACCGTTCGATCCCGTTACGAGAACCTTCATTGCCGATGTCCCGCCGGACAAGACAGCGCGGCGGGCCGAAGGGTCGGATCGTTCCGCAGAACGCGCCGCCCGGTCACCGGCTTCTCCTCTCGGCTTGCTGGTCGAACGCCTCGATGGCGGCGCGTTCCATTTCTCTCAGTGATCTCGAAAGCGTCAGGCCCCAAACGACATGAGCTGCAATCATCAGCATGTTTCTCCTGATGGGGTGACGGTGCGCCGGGGTCAGAATGCGGGCGGCGGGAATCCAACCGAGATAGCTCAGCGCCCAGATGCATAAACCATAGGCGATCCCGCTCCCTCGAGTGGTGGGCAGCAGGGCAAACAAAGCACCGGTGAGACCGCCAAACCCGAAATGCGCAAGCAGTGTTCTTGAACGTGCTTCGCGCTCGTCAACAGCTGGAAAAGTGCGGTCGACGATCTCGCGAGGCGGGAGCGGATAGCGCTCGTCGTCGGGCAGGACTGCGTGCAGGCGCCTCATCGTTGATGTCATCGCCATGGTCGCCGCGACGCCTGCCACAGCCCCAAGCAACGCCTTATTGAGCGGCCGCATTGCTCACCATCTCTTCTCCATTGGGATCGAAAGACGACCTTTGCGTCCAGCCTGACGTCGACGCTTCAGGCCAGAAGCAAGAATCAACGCCGTCGTCCTCGACCCTCACTTCGCTTTAAAACCTCCATCAACCCGGCAAGCCGGTCAGGGAGCCACCTCTCGGTCCGAAACAGCGGAAGTGCACGCAGATGGCGCCTCATTATCTCACTGGAAAACTGGCGCCTCAGTAGCTGCGCAATCTGCTCATTATTATGTCTTCTATGTCCAACCATTTTCGTGACCGCAATCGGTTCGGTCACCAAACCGGAAAGACTTGCAGTTTGTTCCTGGACAGCTGAGCTCTTCTGTCAGGTCCATTATGCTAAGTGCTCGTCGTCCTGTTCTGAGGTTGGCCATCCGTGTTTTCGCCGAATTGCACCCGACGACGGGCGCCGATATTGGAGCACGACCGGGGCGGGTCGCACCAAGAATGGTGACATGGGCAGCGCCGCCAACATCCAGAAGGCGCCGGCGCGGGCAGCAGCCGCCACTCGCAGAACCAGGTAATCCTATTGGCCGCGAAGCAAGCTCTCGAAAGCTTCCTCGAACAGCCTAGCCATCTCGGCATAGCCGCCGTCGGACGGATGCAGGCCGTCGCCGCAATCGAAGGCGGCGAGCAGCCTCGACGGGTTGGCGGGATCGGCCAGCGCACGCTCGAAATCGACGACGGCATCGGCTTCGCCCGATGTCCTGATCCAGGCGTTCACCGCCTCGCGGTCGCGCTCCTTGGTCGCAGAGTAGAAGGTTCTGAGCGGCTGGCCTTCGAAGGCGCCACCGAAGGGCGGCAGCGTGCCAAGCAGCACCTTGATGCCGTTGAGGCGGGCGCGTGCGATCAATTGCCGGTAAGCCGCGATCAGGCTTTCGACGGCGACGGCCTCCTGACGGCCGGCAAGCATGGTTTCCGGCCAGCCGATGTCGTTGATGCCTTCCAGCACCGAGACCCATCGGACGTTGGGAAAGCCCAGAACGTCGCGGTCGAAGCGGGCGAGCGCGTTGGCGCCGCGGGCGCGGCTGGCAAGCACGCGGTTGCCGCCGATCCCCTGGTTGAGGACGCCGATGCCTGACAGCCGGCCGCTTTTCGCAAACCGCTCCGCCAGCCGGTCCGGCCAGCGCGCATTGCCGTCGACGGTCGAGCCGAAGCCGTCGGTGATGGAATCGCCGAGACAAACCAGAGAGCCACTGTCCGGCCCGCTCTCGACCAGCACGGCGCTGAGGAAATAGCGGCTGGTCGAGGTCTGCTGCACCGGCAGTTCGGCTGCGCCGGCGAAGTCGCCGATTTCGGAGATGTAGGCGGTCTGCTGCGCCTCGTAGTGATAGGTCTCGATCGGAGCGAAATCGGGGAAATAGAGGCTGATCGCGATCTGCCCGAGATCGGGAACCGCTAGGTCCACAACATCGCTGAGCAGCGGCGCGCCGGGCGCTAGATCGGTCTGCCGTTCGCCGCCGAACGTCACCTGCCGGATGCTGCCGGCGTCGACCGCGCCGTCTTTCGCGGCAAGCGCGACGGTCGCGGCGCCGATCCGAATCGGCGAGGCGCCATATTCGTTGGACAGCCTCAATCGCAACCTCTCACCGCCGGTGCTGACGCGCACGACTTGGCGTACCGTCTGCCGGTGGAAGCCATAGAGCACGGCGTCTCCCGGCCAGACGTTCATCGGGCTTGCGCTCCAGGTTCCGATCCAGTGCTTCATTCTCTCCATCCCTTCGGTTTCGACGCGCGGCCCTCCGCCAGACAGATAGCCGCGGCTTGCGGCGCGAGCTACCGGTTGCGCTTTCCGCGACACATAGATTTTTGACTCCGAATGCAACGCGCCGGAGGTCGAGCATGTTGTAGCGCAGTCGTAATCGCGGCCTCGGCTTTCACTAGCGGAATCAAAAAAGTACTAACACCCGCCCCGGAACGTGGTGGCTGGCCGGATAGCGCGCGCCTAGCCTGATCAGATCGTCCGGGGGAGGAAACGTTCCGGGGGATGTTTGGGGCTGAGTGCCCCGCCGGGCGGGCTTGGTGGAAAGCTCTACCGGCAAAGATTCCAACCATTTCAGGGAGCGAGACATGGGTTGCGAGACCAAGAGCTTAACATTGAACCGCCGCGCGCTTTTGCAGGGCGCGGCAGCCACTGCCGGCGGCCTGTTGCTGGCGGGCGGCGAGCGCGCCGCGGCGCAAGGCACGACCTCCAAGGTTGTGGCTTGGGAGACCGGCTATCTCGGCTTCTTCTTCTTCGTCGTGCTGCAGGAGGCGCTGAAGCGCAAGGTCGAAGGCCTCGGCCTGGAATTCGTCGGCAAGGACGCCAATGGCGATGCCAACGCGCAGGTCAACGACTGGAACAGCCTGCTCTTGCAGAAGCCGCGCTACCTCATTTCCGACGCGCTGGATTCGGAGCTGCTCATCCCACTGAGCAAGAAGGCGAAGTCGCTCGGCGTGCCGCTCGGCATGGTCGACACCGTGCTTACCGGCGGAGAGGTAGCCGCTTCGGTGACCTTCGACAACAAGCAGTCGGGCGTCATGGCGGCGGAGAAGACCGCCGAGCTGCTCACCAAGAAGCACGGCTCGCCGAAGGGCAGCGTGCTCAACAATTACGGCTCGCTGACCGCGGTGGCGCTGCGCGATCGCAAAGACGGTTTCGAGGACACGCTTAAGAGCAAATATCCCGACATCGAGATCATCTCGCGGCCGCAGAACAACCAGCATGAGCAGGCGCTCGCCGTGGTCTCGGCGACGCTGCGCGAGCGGCCGGACCTCGACGCCATCCACATGCCGACCGACATCTTCGTCGTTGATGCCCGCAAGGCGCTCGAAACGCAGAAACGGCTGTTCCCGGTCGGCCATGAGAAGCACATCATCCTGACCAGCATCGATGCCTCGCCGAATGCGCTGGAATGGGTGAAGGCGGGTGAGATCGACGCCGACATCGCGCAGGACCCGATCGCCTATGTCGAGATCGTCGTCGACCTGCTGGAAGAGTACACGCTGAAGGGCAAGCCGGTTCCGATCGGACCTTACGCAAACAAGAAGTATTTTTGGGAGAAGGGCACGATCGCCGACAGCCCGTCCGGCCCGCTGCTCACCATCCCGCCCTACTTCCTCACCAAGGAAAATGCCGACGACCCGCGCCACTGGGCCAATGTCGTGACCCAGGTGTGGAAGATGCAGCAGAACGCCGGCTGAGATCGCAGCCGACGAGGCGGGTGAGAACGCGCCCATCGCGTTCTCACCTCATTTCGAGATTGCCGGTTATCCCAATGGTCAACGCCGACGGCACAATCGTGCCCGATAGCCTTGCGCAGGACGGTGCCAACGCTGTTCTGACCGTCGACAATGTCTTCAAGCGCTTCGGCCCGCTTGCGGTGTTGGACGGCGTCTCGCTGAGCGTGTCGCGGGGCGCGATCCATGGCCTGCTCGGCAAGAACGGCGCCGGCAAATCGACGCTATCCAACATCATCGCCGGCCTGTTGCGCCTCGACAGTGGCACCATCCTGTTGAATGGGGAGGACGTGTCGGCTCTGCCGTTGACGGCGCGCAAGAAGCGCGGACTCCACCTTCTGTCGCAGCATTCGGAGATCTTCGAAGACCTTTCGATCGGCGAGAACCTTCTGCTGCCGGATCTGCCGAGACGCTACGGCCTGACCGACTGGCCCGCGCTCCGCCGCCTGGCGGCGCGCCAGCTCGAAAGCCATGGCATGCCGGTCGACCCGAGGCGGCGCGCCGGCGACCTCGGCGCCAGCGACAGGCGCAGGCTCGCCATCATCAAGGCGGTCGCGGCCGAAGCCTCGCTGATCATCCTCGACGAGCCGACCGCAGGCCTTGCGGCGGCCGAGCGGCTGCATCTGCTGGAATGGGTCGAGAGCCTCACCCAACGGGGCACGTCTTTCATCTACATCTCGCACCACAACGACGAGGTGCGCCAGCTCTGTTCGGAATACACGGTGCTGCGCGACGGCAAGGTGACCGCCAGCGGCAAAGCGGCGGAGCTTTCGGCCGAGGCCATGGCGCGCGTCATCACCGGCGCCGACGTCGCCGAATTCCACCGCGCCCGCAAGGATCATGGCGCGGCCATCGAGCTCAGCGGGCTATCCTTTTCCGGCGGCGGCCCGGTCGATCTTGCGATCGGCCACGGCGAGATCGTCGGCCTCGTCGGCCTGCTCGGCGAAGGGCCGCAGGAATTGATGCGGGCGCTGGGCGGCCTGCTGCCAATCGAGGCCGGTGCCGTCCTGATCGATGGCCGGGAAGCGCGTCTCGGCTCGCCGGGGCAGAGCCTCGGCTCGGGCATTGCCTACCTCACCCATGACCGCATCGGCGAAGGCCTGGTCGGCTCGATGTCGGTGACCGAGAACCTCAACCTCGGCAATTGGCCGCTATCGCTCGGCTGGCTGGTGAGCGGCGCCGGCATGAACCGCCGCATGCGCGAGGCGCGCGGCGCCATGGAGATCGTCATGGGCAGCGGCGCCCAGGAGATCGGCGAGTTGTCTGGCGGCAACCAGCAGAAGGTGCTGCTTGGCCGGCTGCTGGAACGCAAGCCGAGATTGCTTCTGCTCGACGAACCGACCGTCGGCGTCGATGTCGCCGCCAAGGAGCAGATCCACCGCCTGATCGACGGTGCGACGAAGGCGGGCGTTAGCGTGCTTCTGCTCGCGCAGGACCCGGAAGAGATGCAGCGCCTCGTCGACCGCGTGGTGATCTTCTCCAAGGGTCGAATCGCGCGAATGCTGCGCGGCGCCGAGATCACCATCGATGCGATCGCCGAAGCGAGAGCGGCGCGATGACAGGGGCAGTATCAGACATGACCAGCAAGAAATTCCTTCTCGACAATGTGGTCTGGATCCTGATCATCGTGTTCAGCATCCTCGCCGGCTTCCT
This sequence comes from Mesorhizobium sp. M1A.F.Ca.IN.020.03.2.1, assembly GCF_004023205.1. NCBI lineage: Bacteria > Pseudomonadati > Pseudomonadota > Alphaproteobacteria > Hyphomicrobiales > Phyllobacteriaceae > Mesorhizobium > Mesorhizobium sp. M1A.F.Ca.IN.020.03.2.1. Next base: position 42,109 of record NZ_RZSV01000010.1, read on the forward strand.
CAATCCCTTCTTCCTTTCGGAAGGCAATCTGCAGAACGTGCTGGTGCAGGCCACCACGCTGGGCGTGCTAGTGCTGGCGGTCTCCTTCACGCTTCTGGTCGGCGAGATCGATCTCTCGGTGGTCGGCAATCTGGTCTTCTCGAGCATGGTCGGCGCCTATGCCATGCAGCAGTTCGGCGTCCACTGGACGCTGGCCGTGCTCATCACCATCGTTGCCGGGGTGCTCGTCGGTCTGCTCAACGGCTACTTCGTCGCCTATTTGCGCATGAATTCGCTGATCGCGACGCTGGCCATGGGGCTTTTTCTGCAAGGCGCGGTGCTCGGCGCCACCCACGCCCGCACCATGGTGGTGACCGATGAAGGCTACAGCTACATTGGCAGCGCCACCATCGGCAGCTGGCCGGTAATGCCGATCGCCCTCTTCGTCGCCTATCTCCTGGCGCATGTCGTGCTTGCTTATTCGGCCTGGGGTCGCAACCTCTATGCCACCGGCGGCAACCGCCGGGCGGCGAATGCCGCAGGCATCAACGTCAAGCGCGCGAGGCGCGGCGCCTTCAGCGCTTCCGGCTTCCTCGCTGGAGTGGCCGGCTTCCTCTACACCTCCTATCTCGGCGGCGTCAGCGTGACCGTCGGCAGCACGACGCTGCTCTATGCCGTGGCAGCACCCGTCATCGGCGGCGTTTCGCTGTTCGGCGGCCGCGGCCGCGTCATCGGCATGCTCGGCGGCACGCTGCTCATCACCGTCATCCAGACCGGCCTGCAGCTCATCAACGTCTCGGCCTATTACATTCAGATGATCGGCGGCGCGATGATCCTGCTTGCGATCGCCGTCGATGCCTTCCGCATAAGGAGCGAGGAACGCGGCGTCGTTTGAGGCGCCGCTCAGCGGCGTGGAGGCTCAGAATAGTCAAAAAAGTACCAATGGAGTGACGCGAACATGGTGGCGAAGATCTTGTCGGCTCGGTAGCTTGGCTGACATGAGGCCGAAACCGGACGGCGCGTCGTAGAGGGGACGCGCCTTGGCTTCAATACGGGAGGAGCAGCGATGAAACCCGATCTTGAAGTTGTGCAGATCAGGCCGGGCGAGTCTTTCACTGCCTGGTCGCACGGTTACCCGTTCCGCACGGTGCGCTGGCATTTCCATCCGGAATACGAACTGCATCTCATCGTCGCCACCCGCGGCCGCTATTTCGTCGGCGACTTCATCGGCGAGTTCGAGCCGGGCAATCTGGTGCTGACCGGCCCCAACCTGCCGCACAACTGGGTGAGCGATGTGCCGAAGGACGCGACGGTGCCGCTGCGCTGCCGCATCATCCAGTTCAATGAAGGCTTTATCGACGGCGCCATCAACACCTTCCCCGAGCTCGCGGCGCTGACGCCGGTGCTCGAAGCCTCGCGCCGCGGCGTGCTGTTCAGCCGCCAGACCAGCAAGCAGCTTGGCCCGCTGATGGAAGAGATCATGAATTCGCAAGGCGTGCGCCGCATCGAACTGTTCATGATGATAATGGGTCTGCTCAGCCGCGCCGAAGGCGCGCGCATGCTGGCCAGCGCGAGCTACCTGCCCGATCCGTCGGGCTATATGTCGGCCGGCATCAACAAGGCGCTTGCCTATCTGCGCGAGAACCTGACCCAGCCCTTCAGCGAGACGGACCTGGCCGCCATCGCCGGCCAGTCGCCCAGTGTATTCTCCCGCTCCTTCCGCCAGCACACCGGTATGACGCTGGTTCAGTATGTGAAGCGGCTGCGTATCAACCTGGCCTGCCAGATGCTGATGAGCGACGAGCAGGCTTCGATCACCAGCATCTGCTTCGAGGTCGGCTACAACACCCTTTCCAACTTCAACCGGCAGTTTCTCGCCGAAAAGGGCATGACGCCCTCGCATTTCCGGCGGCTGACACTGCACAACATCAACCGGGCGAAAGCGGCCTAGCCAGCCGGCACGACAAGCAGCGGCGTCGAATTGGCATGGGCAAACGTGCGCGGCAAGGCAAAGCTTTGCCTGCGCCGCTAGCCGGAACGGCAACACCGATAGGGAACGAAGGTGACATCACCGTCCGCGACCTTGTCATCCTGCCGCAAAGCAATGACCTATAGCAACCGAACGGATCGGGCGAAGGATCTGAAGTTATGAGCAGTCATTTCATCGGCATCGACATCGGCACCGGCAGTGCCCGCGCGGGCGTCTTCGACGAAGCGGGCGCCATGCTTGCGTCCGCCAAGGCCGACATCGCCACCTGGCATGCCGAAGGCCATATCGTCGAGCAATCGAGTAATGACATCTGGCGCGCCGTTGCTACGACCGTCCGCGAGGCGGTGTCGCTTGCCGGCATCTCGGCGCAGTCGGTGCATGGCATCGGCTTCGACGCCACCTGCTCGCTTGTCGTTCTGGGGCCGGGTGGCGAGCCGCTGACGGTCAGCCCGTCAGGGGATCCCGAGCGCAACATCATCGTCTGGATGGACCACCGCGCCACCGAGCAGGCGCGCAGGATCAACGGCACCGGCGAGGACGTGCTGCGCTATGTCGGCGGCACAATCTCGCCCGAGATGGAAACCCCGAAGCTCTTATGGCTCGCCGAGAACATGCCGCGGACCTTCGCCGCGGCATGGCAGTTCATGGATCTCGCCGATTTCCTCACCTGGCGTGCGACCGGCAGCCTGGCGCGCTCGACCTGCACGGTGACTTGCAAGTGGACCTATCTCGCGCATGAGGCACGCTGGGATGATGGCTATTTTCGCAAGGTCGGGCTCGGCGCGCTCGCGGATGAGAAATTTGCCCGGATCGGCACCGAGGTCGTGGCGCCGGGGAGCGCGCTCCCCAACGGCTTGACGAGCGAGGCGGCGGCCGAGCTTGGCCTTTTGCCCGGAACGCCGGTCGCCGCCGGAATGATCGATGCCCATGCCGGCGGCATCGGCTCGGTCGGCGCGCACGGCGGCGCCGGCGATGTGACCACGCGCATGGCCTATGTCTTCGGCACCTCGGCCTGCACCATGACGACGACCGAGCAGGCGGCTTTCGTGCCGGGCGTGTGGGGGCCCTATTTCTCCGCTATGGTGCCCGGGCTGTGGCTGAACGAAGGTGGCCAGTCGGCCGCGGGCGCCGCCATCGATCGCCTGGTCGGCATGCACCCCGCCGCCGTCGAGCTGGCGGGGATCGCGGCGCGAGGCGGCCAGAACCTCAGCCAGTGGCTGGCGCAGGAGGCGGAGCGGCATGGCGGTGCGGCGAAGGCGGACAGACTGGTCGGCGGCCTGCATGTCGTTCCCGAATTTCTAGGCAATCGTGCCCCCTTGGCCAATCCCGACGCGCGCGGACTGGTCGCCGGCTTGGACATGGCGACCGGGGCCGACAGTCTCGTCGCGCTCTATGTCGCCGGCCTCTGCGGCCTCGGCTATGGCGCCCGCCAGATCCTGGCGGCCATGCATGGCCGCGGCATCAAGATCGACACGATCGCCATCAGCGGCGGCGCAGGGCAGAGCCCGCTCGTGCGGCAGCTCATCGCCGACTCCACCGGCAAGGTGGTCTACGCGCCAACGTCCCCCGAGCCGGTGCTGCTCGGCTCAGCGATGCTCGGCGCGGTGGCCGCCGGGCGCCACTCCGACCTTCGCGCGGCCATGGCGGCGATGTCGGAGGTGGGCGAGGTCTATTCGCCGAACGCCGCGCTCGCTGCCTGCCACGACAGGCGCTTTGCCGCGTTCGAACGCCTGCAGGCTGCTGCGCTGTCAGTTTTGGCTGTGTGAGATATCCAGCCGTCGCCCGCCAACATTCACCGTCACTTGCCCTCTTGGGCCGGAACCATCGCCGGGCGGAGGGGTTGTGTCGTCAGACTTCGATACATGGAAGGAAAGACGATGCGGACATTGATGATGCTCGCTCTTTCGACCCTTGCCCTGGCGCAGCCGGTCTCGGCTCAACACGCCGATCCGCAACCGCCCCAGGTTCTGCCCCCGGCTGAACAACCTCGGCTCGACCAGGTGCAACCCGATCCGGGAAGTTCCGGCCAGACCGTTATCAACGTCGTGGTGGTGGCGATGGAGGACCTGCCCGCGGAGATCAAGGTCCAGGCCGAAGCCGTGGTCACCAGGACAACCGCCACGGACCTGGCCAGGCTGCAGAAATCGATCGATGCCTCGCCCGAGGCGGTATCGGTGCTGCATGCGAACGGGCTGAATTCCTCGCAGGTCGTCGCCGCCAACATCGATGGCGACGGCACGCTGACGCTGATCATCCAGACCACGACATGATCGGCGCCGCCGCGCGCCAAACAAAACGAGAGTCCGCGAAGAGGCCGCCATGGCCGAAACCGCAATTCGCAACTTCACGCTCAACTTCGGACCGCAGCACCCCTCGGCGCATGGCGTGCTCAGGCTGGTGCTGCAACTCGACGGTGAGATCGTCGACCGCGCCGATCCGCATATCGGCCTACTCCACCGCGGCACCGAGAAGCTGATCGAATACAAGAACTATCTGCAGGCCCTGCCCTATTTCGACCGGCTCGACTATGTGGCGCCGATGAACCAGGAGCATGCCTTCTGCCTCGCCGCCGAGAAGCTGCTCGAAATATCGGTTCCCCGGCGCGGACAGCTTATCCGCGTCCTGTTTTGCGAGATCGGCCGGCTGTTGTCGCACCTGCTCAACGTCACCACGCAGGCGATGGATATCGGCGCGCTGACGCCGCCGCTCTGGGGCTTCGCCGAGCGGGAGAGGCTGATGGTCTTTTATGAGCGCGCGTCGGGCGCGCGTATGCATGCCAACTATTTCAGGATCGGCGGCGTGCATCAGGATCTGCCGGGAGAGTTGCTAGACGACATCTGGAATTTCTGTGATCCCTTCCTGGGAACATTGAGCAATCTCGATGAACTCCTGACCGAAAACCGTATCTTCAAGCAGCGCAATGTCGACGTCGGCGTGATCGGACAGGACGATGCCTGGGCCTGGGGTTTCTCCGGCCCGATGGTGCGCGGCTCGGGCGCGGCCTGGGATTTGCGCAAGGCGCAACCCTATGAATGCTATCCCGAAATGGATTTCGACATTCCGGTCGGCAAGCACGGCGACTGCTACGACCGCTATCTCGTGCGCATGGAGGAGATGCGGCAGTCGGTTAGGATCATGAGGCAATGTCTGGAGAAGCTGCGCTTGCCCGACGGGCACGGCCCGGTCGCCGTACCGAACCAGAAGATCACGCCGCCGCCGCGCGCCACCATGAAGCGTTCCATGGAGGCGACGATCCACCATTTCAAGCTCTACACCGAAGGCCATCATGTGCCGCAGGGCGAGGTCTACGCCGCGGTGGAGGCGCCCAAAGGCGAATTCGGCGTCTATCTTGTCTCTGACGGCAGCAATGTTCCGTACCGCTGCAAGATACGTGCGTCGTCTTTCGCCCACCTTCAGGCGATGGACTTCCTGTCGCGCGGGCACATGATCGCCGATGTCGCGGCCATCATCGGATCGCTGGATATCGTGTTCGGAGAGATCGATCGCTGAGTGGAGGTACGGCGCGGGCAGCCCTAAGAGCAAATTCCAGACACAGTCCCAACTTCGCGCGGGGAATTGCATCAACAGCAGAATGAGCGAAAGCAAAAAGATAGAGCGGTTCGACGTTCTCGCAAAACGGTGAATCGCTCTAGCTACCGACGGCTGGGGACAACTCCCCTCCGTCTCCGATAAGGATTGAACTTGCCGCGGTTCTTGGAACCGCGGCAGTCGTCTTAGTGCATGAACACCGATCTCAGCCAGGCAAGAATGCCCGAGCCTGGAGAGATGGCCGCGCGAACGCGGGACGCCGCCCAGCGTGCCGGCAGATTGGCGCCGACATGGCAATGGCAGACGACCTCGTGCAGTTGCCAGTCGCTGAGTTCGAAGAAGCGCTTTGCTTCGCCGTAGGTGTCGTCCTTCAGGCCCTGAGCACGAAAGATCGGGTCTTCGAAGGCGACAGTAATCGGCGATCCGGTGGAACGCATCTTTTCGCGCACGTCGGGTGTGGCGTATTCGGTGCCCGCAAGCGCCATAAGGCGCCGGCCGGGATCCTGCTCGAGAAGTTGCGCCCAGCGTTCGAGGCGTTGGCCACGACTGGCGATGAGAACCGCTGCTTCAGCATGAACGTCGGCAACGGCATTGAGTTGGTCTACGGTTTGGTGCTTCAAGGCCGCCTCCTATGTCGGCAGATGATCACCCGCCCCGCAAACGGAACTAAGGCGCTGCATGGCGCCGGCAAGGGCGAAATGGGCGACGGGAAATCATTTGATCGTCATTCGTGTCCGACCCCGCCGAAGCGCGGCGGGATCGCTGTGGAACCATCCCCGGTCGAGGCCGTTCTGCCATGCGTCAGCCGCCGGTGATCAGGTGTCGATGAAGCGTCGGATGAGGCGGCTCTACCCATCATGTTCTGGTCGGGCAGATACCGGTTGCCCAAACCGCATCTCGCGGACTGCTCTGCCAGCGCAACGAGGGACCACCTTATGGCTATTCTCCCCACTCCCGACCCCACGCCAACGCCGGTCCCCACGCCGCCGCCGTTTCCCGACCCAAAACCGATGCGCGAACCAGATCCGGAGAGGCTGCCGGACGAGGAACCCGTTCCCAATCCGGATGAGAACGACGTGCCTCCCAAGCACTCGGGTGCGCTCGGTGCAGGGCCACGAGGCCATATCGGTGCGGGACATCATCGATGAGGCCGACCTCGGCCGCTCGGCTGATTGGCCACACGTCGGCCGGTCGCGCCGCCCCGCATTGTAAAGCGGATTGAACGATTCAAAGCACCAAGCCGGCGTCTATTCAAACCGCGCCGGCGTCCAGGCTCCTCCAGCCGTGTTCGACTCCACTGCCGCCGCCACGAACTTCACACCACGAGCGCCGTCGACGACGTCCGGTACCTGCGCCGCGCGCCCAACATCGACCGCAGTGCCCGCTCGATGCGCGCGGATGATGTCGGCGGCATCGCGGTAGAAATTGGCGAAGGCCTCGATATAGCCCTCGGGATGCGCCGCCGGCATGCGCGAGACGCGCCGGGCTTCCGCCGTCGAGCCGTGGCCGCCGCGCACCAGCGTGCGTGCCTCCTCGCCATACGGCGCAAGGCGCAGTTCCTCCGGCCGCGTGCCCGACCATTCGAGCCCGGCCCGGTCGCCATAGATGTGCACCGAGAGATCGTTGTAGTGGCCGGGCGAAGTCTGGCTGGCGAGGATGGTGCCGCGCGCCCCGCCGGTCCAGCGCACCAGGACATGCGCGTTGTCGTCGAGGCGACGACCTGGCACGGAGGTAAAAGGTCCGCCGATACGGCGTAAGCCTCGAAGCCAGAGATGAAGCTCGCCAGGTTGAAGGCGTGCACGCCGATGTCGGCAAGCACCGCCGATTGCCCCGCGCGCGCAGGGTCGGTGCGCCATTCGGCCTGCTTCTGGCCTTGCGCGTCGATCGGCTGCGTCAGCCAGTCCTGGATGTAAGCGCCGTGCACCGACACGATGCGGCCGAGTTCGCCCGCTGCCACCATTTCGCGCGCCTGCCGCGCCATGGCGTAACCGGTGTTGTTCAATGTGACGAGGAAGCGGCGCTTCTTGGCTTTCGTCAGCGCCACCAACGCCTCAGCTTCGGCAAGCGTCGTCGACAGCGGCTTGTCGCAGATGACGTCGATGCCGGCTTCCAGAAAAGCAGTGGCGATCGGCGCACGCAGATGGGTGGGCGTGACGATGACCACCGCCTCGATGCCGTCCGTCCGCGCCGCTTCGGCCTTTGCCATCGCATGGTAGTCAGCATAGCTGCGCTTCGGCGCGATGCCGATCTCGGCGGCCGATGCCGCGGCGTTTTCGGCATCCGAAGACAGCGCACCCGCCACCAGCGCGATTTGGTCGTCGAGCCGTATGGCCAACCGATGAACCGCGCCGATGAAGGCGTTGCGGCCGCCTCCAACCATGCCGACCGTCAGGCGTTTGCGTAAGGTTCCGTCAGCGGTTGCGTAGACCATGGTTCGAGTCCTCCCGGATGCCGTCCAGCGCTGGGACTATAGGGGGCGCCCCGCCAATTTCGAACAGGCTTTCCAAATTTTGTTTTGTAAAACGATCGTGCCGCACTAGCCTTGTGCGAGACCGGTGGAGGAGGGTTCGGATGGTGAAGCGTCGCATGGCTACCCGCCGGCTTGTCGAGGCGATGGAAGCAAGACAATCGCTTCAGGTTTTGAATTCTCCCCTTTTTCCAACCGTCGGCGACTGGCGATCTTCACCGCAAGTTGGGGGCGCCTCAGGTACAACAGCTCGAATCCGGTGCATCTGATGAGCGGCGCACGAACCTCACCCGGCGAGCGCGTTCCCCGCAAACGCGGCCGTTCGCTGGCGGCACTTGGCTACACGAAACCACAAACCTATGAGGAGCTGCGCGCGGTGCTCTCTTCCGGCACCGTGCATTTCCCGAAAAGGATGCGCCAGGTCGCCATCTTCCTATGGCAGCATCCCAGCGACGTTGCGCTCGGCACCATCGCCCAGGTGGCGGCGCAGGCAGGCGTGCAGCCCTCGACGCTGGTACGCTTCGCGCAGATCTTCGGCTATGCCGGCTTTTCCGACTTCCAGGGCCTGTTCAAGGACCATTTGAAAGGCTCCTGGCCGGAAGGACGCACGCGCGACAACAAGGAACCGGCAGCAGCCGAACCCCACGCCGACTTGCATTTCCTCAACGGCATGGTCGGCGCCTCGCAGGCTTCGCTCAACCGCATCGGCAATGGTGTCGACACCGACAGCTTCGAGAAGATGGCCGACCTGCTGGCGGGAGCCGAGCTGATCTATGTCATCGGCAGCAAGTGCGCTTTCCCGGTCACCACCTATCTGTCGCTGACGCTGTCGCAACAGGGCGTGCGCAACGTGTTGGTCGACAATGTCGGCTCGACCGCGCTCGATCAGGTCGGCTGCATAAGCCAGCGCGACGCGGTGCTCGCCGTTTCCTTCAGCCCTTACAACTCGATTACGCCAGACCTGGTCGCCCTCGCCCATGATCGCGGAGCACGCATCGTCGCCATCACCGACAGCACCTTCTCACCGCTGGTGAAACTCTCCGACACCTGGCTGGAAGTGGTGGAACAGGACTTCGCAGGCTTCCGCTCGCTCGCCGCTTCGCTCGCCGTCGGCATGGCTTTGGTCCACGGCGTCGTCGCGCGGCGGACAGGTTGATCGGCGCAGTTGACTGCAAGGAACTGTCGTTCCATATTCGAGAAAATAGAAACTTTGTTCCAGGAGGAGGAATGGAGGTTCGGCTCGACGGCAAGGTCTTGTTGATCACCGGTTCGACCCAAGGCATCGGCCGCGCGATTGCCTGGACGGCCGCCCGTTCCGGCGCCGAAGGTTTGCTGATCACCGGCCGCAACCGGCAGCGCGGCGACGCGGTCGCGGCGGAACTGTCGGCGATCGGGGCGCCGTCCGCTTTCCTGGCAGCCGACCTCGGCGTCCCGGAGACTCCGGCCCTGCTCGCCGCCGCATGCACCGAGCGCTTCGGCCGCATCGACGGGCTGGTCAATGCAGGGGCTCTGACCGACCGGGCCTCCTTCGTCGATGCCGGCCTCGACGACTGGACATCATTGTTCGCCGTCAATGCGCGTGCGCCTTTCTTCCTGATGCAGGCGGCGATCGCCGACATGAAAAAGCGCGGACAAGGCGGCGCCGTCGTCAACATCCTGTCGATCAATGCGCATTGCGGCGCCCCGGATCTCGCCGTCTATTCCGCCACCAAGGGCGCCCTGGCGACGCTGACCAAGAATGCCGCCAACGCGCACCGCTTCGATCGCATCCGCGTCAACGGCATCAATGTCGGCTGGACCGACACGCCCGCCGAACGCGTCATGCAGGCCGAAACGCTCGGCCACGGCCCGGGCTGGCTAGACGCGGCCAATGCCGCGCAGCCCTTCGGCCGGCTACTCTCCGTTACCGACGTAGCGAACCTCGCCGTCTTCCTGCTTTCCGACGCGGCCGGGCCGATGACCGGCGCGCTGATCGACCAGGAGCAATGGGTGATCGGAGCGAACCGGTGAGCATCTCACCCTCCGCCAATCTCGGCCCCGCCCTGCTCGGCGGCCTGCCGCCTGAAGTCCGCAAACCGGCTTACGCTCGCTCGGCGCTGCAGCCGGGCATTGCCCATATCGGCGTCGGCGCCTTTCACCGCTGCCACCAGGCCGAATACACGGATGACCTCCTGGCGGATGATTTCGATCGCTGGGGGCTCGTCGGCATCAACATCCGGCCTCCCGTGCTCGCCGCGACGCTCGGCCGGCAGGACGGCCTCTATACGCGGCTCATCCGTCAGAACAACGAGGTCGAGGCCCGCGTCATCGGCAGCATCGTCGGTGTGGTCGACAGCCAGCACAGCGCCGCGCCCGCACTCGAGGTGCTCGCCTCACCCGAAATCGAGATGATCACGATGACGGTGACCGAAAAGGGCTATTGCCACATCCCGTCGAGCGGCGCGCTCGACCTAGACCATCCCGACATTGTCCACGACCTCGCCAACCCTGAGGCCCCGCGCAGCGTGCCCGGCATCCTGGCACGAGCGCTTGAGCTGCGCATGGGCTCGCATGGCCGCCCGGTGACGCTGCTTTCCTGCGACAACATCCCGGCCAACGGCACTATCCTCGGCAATGTCGTGGGGACATTCGCCGAGCGGCGCGGCAACGGCTTGGCGGACTGGATCGCAGCCAACGTCGCCTTCCCCTCGGCCATGGTCGACCGCATCGCGCCTGCAACGACCGAGAACGATATCGAGACGGTCGAGCAGCGCTTCGGCTATCGCGACAGCGCCGTCGTCGTCGGCGAGCGCTTTCGGCAATGGGTGATCGAGAACCGCTTCGCCGGCCGCGTGCCGCGCTGGGACCGCAGCGGCGCCGCTTTCGTAGACGACGTCACGCCGTTCGAGCATCTCAAGAT
>NZ_RZSV01000110.1:0-18619 GCF_004023205.1 Mesorhizobium sp. M1A.F.Ca.IN.020.03.2.1
GAGCGAGGACGATGTCGGCCTGCCCGGGATGAACGCCGCCGAACCGGACGAGGACAGCGATGTCTTTGCAAATGACGAGCAGCCGGCCGATACTTTCCAGCGGCTGCTCGTCATTGGCAAAGACATCGCTGTCCTCGTCCGGTTCGGCGGCGTTCATCCCGGGCAGGCCGACATCGTCCTCGCGCGGCGAGGGCATGGGCGGCGGTGCCGCGGGCACCTTGTGCCAGCCGCCGGGCTCAGTCTTCGTTGCCCCTTGCCAGCTTGGTTCCGTCTTTGCTGCGCCTTGCCAGCTCGGTTCCGCCTTCACCGGCGCCGGTGCGGGCGCCGTCTTGAAGGGCTCCGGCTTGAAGGGCTCCGGCTTGGCAGGTTCGGGCTTCGCCACCGACGGCTGCCGGACGTGGCTCGGCTGGTTCTTGTTGCGGTCGATCGAGGAAAAAATATGTTCCAGCTCCGCCAGGGGATCTTCCGCTGGAGCCGGCTTGGGCGCCGGAGCAGGCTTGGCATACTCGCGCTCGACGCTGGCGACGGCATCTTCGAGCGAACGTTTCTGCTTGCTGATGACCTCGGCCGACAACGGCGGAGAATAGTTCGCGAGTTTCTTCGCCAGCATCTCACGAGCATTCTCGTAAATCCGCTTGCGCAACTCGGGCGAGGGCTCGCTGTGCTTCGCAAGCTGTTTTTTCAGAACACCAACGAAATCTGCCATGCGTCAGTCGACCTGCAATTCTTTCCCGGGCCGGCCGCAAATCAGCCGTAGCGCCTGGAAGCGCTGTGAAACTAGTCTTGAAACGGATCGGTCACAAGTATCGTGTCGTCCCGCTCCGGGCTGGTGGAAAGCAGTGCAACCGGGGCGCCGATCAGCTCCTCGATGTGGCGGACATATTTGACGGCTTGCGCCGGCAGATCGTTCCAGCTCCTGGCGCCGGCCGTCGTTCCCTTCCAGCCTTCGAGCGTCTCATAGACCGGCTCGACGCGCGACTGGGCGCCCTGGCTGGCCGGCAGATAGTCGATCAACTCGCCATCGAGACGATAGCCGGTGCAGACCTTGATCTCGTCCAGCCCGTCGAGCACGTCGAGCTTGGTGAGCGCGATGCCCTTGATGCCGTTGACGGCCACCGCCTGGCGCACCAGCACGGCGTCGAACCAGCCGCAGCGGCGCTTGCGGCCGGTGACGACGCCGAATTCGTGGCCGCGCGTGCCGAGGAACTCGCCGACCTCATTCTTCTGCTCGGTCGGGAACGGCCCTTCGCCGACGCGCGTCGTATAGGCCTTGGTGATGCCGAGCACATAGCCGATCGCGCCGGGGCCGGTGCCGGAGCCGGCGGCCGCTTGCCCTGCCACGGTGTTGGATGAGGTGACGAAGGGATAGGTGCCGTGGTCGATATCGAGCAGCGTGCCTTGCGCGCCCTCGAACAGGATGCGCGCACCCGCGCGGCGCTTGTCGTCGAGCACCTTCCAGACGCGGTCCATGTAAGGCAGGATCTCGCCGGCCACCGAGGTCAGCTCCTGCATGATCGCCTCCTGGGTCGCTTCCGGATGGCCGAGCCCGCGGCGCAGCGCATTATGATGCGTGAGCAGCCTGTCGACCTTCAGGGGAAGCGTTTCCAAATCCGCCAGATCCATCACCCGCACCGCACGCCGGCCCACCTTGTCCTCATATGCGGGGCCGATGCCGCGGCGGGTCGTGCCAATCTTGGTTCCGGAATTCGAGGCGGCGTCTTCGCGGAACCCGTCTAGCTCCCGGTGCAGCGACAGGATAAGCGCGGTGTTTTCGGCGATTTTCAGGCGTTCGGGCGTCACCTCCACGCCCTGCTCCTTGAGCTTCTTGACTTCCGCGACGAAGGCGTGCGGATCGAAGACCACCCCGTTGCCGATGATCGACAGCTTGCCCTCTCTGACCACGCCGGACGGCAAGAGCGAAAGCTTGTAGACCTTGCCGTCGACGACCAGGGTATGACCTGCATTGTGGCCGCCCTGGAAGCGCACGACCACGTCGGCGCGCTCCGACAGCCAGTCGACGATCTTGCCCTTGCCTTCGTCGCCCCACTGCGAGCCGACGACCACCACATTGGCCATGTTCTTTTCCCTTGAGATGCCGCCTTGGCGGCTTGAAACGACAGGCCTCTATAGCCTCATGTGCAGGCCGATGCGACCCCTTCTTTGTCCCCGAAACCACCCAGGGCACAACAAACCAGGCACAACAAATTCCGGCTTTCGCATCATTTACTTGGCCTCGCCATCGCAATAGGCCGGCATCCTTCTTCCACCGCGCCTGCCGGTCCAGGATTAAGCGATGCATCGAGCCGCCTATCTGTTCCTGCTCTCCACCATGCTGCTGTGGGGCGGCAATTCCGTGGCCGGCAAGCTTGCCGTCGGCCATGTGTCGCCGATGACGTTGGTTTTCCTGCGCTGGGTGCTGGCGGTGCTGATCATGCTGCCCGTCGGCTGGCGGACGTTTCGCGAGGACTGGCCTGAACTGCGCCGGCATTGGCTGCTGGTCGCCGGCCTCGGCGCCTGCGGCTTCACGGTGTTCAACGTCATCTTCTACACGGCGCTGAACTACACGACCGCCATCAATGTCTCGATCGAGCAGGCCGCCATACCGATCGTCATCATCCTCGCCAACTTCGTGCTGTTTAGGCTGCACGTGCAGCGCCTGCAGATCGTCGGCGTCGCGCTCACCATCCTCGGCGTCGCCCTGACCGCGAGCCATGGCGACCTCGGCCAGCTGCTGAAGCTCGAGCTCAATTTCGGCGACGCCATCATGCTGGTCGCGGTCCTCTGCTACAGCCTCTATTCGGTGGGGCTGCGCCTGAAGCCGGCCGTTCGCTGGCAAAGCTTCATGCTGGCTCTGTCGCTCGCCGCGCTTTTGACCTCGGTGCCGTTCTTTGTCTGGGAAGTGGCGGCGGGCCGCGTCATCGTCCCGGACGCGCGAGGATGGGCGGTCGCGTTCTACACCGCGCTCGGCGCGTCCGTCGTCTCGCAGATCTTCTACATCAAGGGCAACGAGCTGATCGGCGCCAATCGCGCCGGACTGTTCATCAATCTGGTGCCAATCTTCGGCACCCTGCTTTCGGTGCTGATCGTCGGCGAGCAGTTCCAATTCTATCAGGGTCTTGCGCTTGCGCTCGTGCTCGGAGGCATCGCGCTGGCCGAATACAGTGGCAGCAGGGCCGTTCTGTAGGGGAAATGCCCCGCATGCCGAAGCATGCGGGGCATGATCTTTCAGGCGGCGCCGACATCGAAGTGCAGCGGTTTGGCCGAATCGATCGATTGGTGCGCCCGCAGTTGATCGAGCACCCTTTCCGGGAAGGGTGCGTCGAGATAGAGCAGCGCGATCGCATCGCCGCCCGGCCGGTTGCGGCCGAGCTGGAAGTTGGCGATGTTGACGCCGTTCTCACCGCAGACGGTGCCGAGCAGGCCGATGATGCCGGGCGCGTCGGCATTGGTCGTGTAGAGCATGTGCTGGCCGACCTCGGCATCGAGGTTGATGCCCTTGATCTGGATGAAGCGCGGCTTGCCGTCCGAGAAGCAGGTCCCGGCGATCGAGCGCGTCATATGCTCGGTCTTGACGGTGAGCTTGATGTAGCCGTCGAAGACGCCAGATTTGTCGCGCTTGACCTCGGCGACGATAATGCCGCGCTCCTTCACCATGATCGGCGCCGACACCATGTTGACGTCGGAGACCTGCGGCCGGATCAGGCCGGCAAGAGTGGCGCTCACCAGCGCGCGCGTGTTCATCGTCGCGGTCGAGCCGTCGAACAGTATCTCCACCTCCTTGATCGGATCTTCGGTGACCTGGCCGACAAAGGCGCCGAGCACCTCGGCCAGCTTGACGAAGGGTTTCAGTCGGGGCGCTTCCTCGGCGGTGATCGAGGGCATGTTGATGGCGTTGGAAACGGCGCCCTTGATCAGGTAATCGGCCATCTGCTCGGCCACTTGCAGCGCAACGTTCTCCTGCGCCTCGGTGGTCGAGGCGCCGAGATGCGGGGTTGCCACGACATTCTGCATGCCGAACAGCGGATTGTTCTCCGCCGGCTCGGCCTCGAAAACATCGACGCCGGCGCCGGCCACCTTGCCGCTCTTCAGCGCCGCGACCAGGTCGGCCTCGACGACCAGCCCGCCGCGCGCGCAATTGATGATTCGCACGCCGTCCTTCATCTTGGCGATCGCGGCCGCATCGATGATGTTGCGCGTCTTGTCGGTCAGCGGCGTGTGCAAGGTTATGAAGTCGGCGCGCGCGAAAAGCTCGTCGAGCTCGACCTTCTCGACGCCGAGCTCTTCAGCGCGGCTGTCCGACAGGAACGGATCGAAAGCCACGACATGCATCTTCAGGCCGACGCCGCGCGTCGCGACGATCGAGCCGATATTGCCGCAGCCGATCACGCCCAGCGTCTTGCCGGTGATCTCGACGCCCATGAAGCGGTTCTTCTCCCATTTTCCCGCATGCGTCGAGGCGTTGGCCTCCGGGATTTGGCGCGCCAGCGCGAAGATCATCGCAACGGCATGCTCGGCCGTGGTGATCGAATTGCCGAAGGGCGTGTTCATCACGATGATGCCTTTCCGGCTAGCCGCCGGAATGTCGACATTGTCGACGCCGATGCCGGCGCGGCCGACGACCTTGAGCCTGGTGGCGGCATTGATCAGCTTCTCGGTGACCTTGGTCGCCGAGCGGATGGCGAGGCCGTCATACTGGCCGATCACTTCGAGAAGCTTTTCCTTGTCCTTGCCGAGATCGGGCAGGTAGTCGACCTCGATGCCGCGGTCCTTGAAGATCTGCACGGCGGTGGTTGAAAGTTTATCCGAGACGAGAACGCGGGGCGCCATGGCGGCCTCCTTGAAGAATGGGATTGATCCGTTTGGGATCGGCGGCCCGAAGGCCGCCGCGAATGACTCAGGCGGCCGCTTTCAGCGACGCCTTCTGCATGGCGAAGGCCCAGTCGAGCCAGGGCAGCAGTGCTTCGAGATCGGAGGTCTCGACGGTCGCGCCGCACCAGATGCGAAGGCCGGGCGGCGCATCGCGGTAGGAGCCGATGTCGTAGGCGACACCTTCCCTGTCGAGCGCCGAGACGATACCCTTGGCGAAAGCCGCCTGACCCTCGGCATCGAGCGCCGCCACGTCCGGATCGGTGAAGGACAGGCACACGGAAGTGTTCGAGCGCGTCGCCGGATCGACGGCCAGATGGCCGAGCCACGACGACCTGGCCACGAACCGGTCCAGCACCGCGGCGTTGGCGTCGGCGCGGGCGATCAGCGCTTCCAGGCCGCCGATCGACTTCGCCCATTGAAGCGCATCGAGATAGTCCTCGACGCACAGCATCGACGGCGTGTTGATGGTCTCGCCCTTAAAGATGCCCTCGATCAGCTTGCCGCCGGAAGTCAGGCGGAAGATCTTCGGCAGCGGCCAGGCCGGCTTGTAGGTTTCCAGCCGCTCGACGGCGCGCGGGCTGAGGATCAGCATGCCGTGCGCGCCCTCGCCGCCCAGCACCTTCTGCCAGGAGAAGGTGACGACGTCGAGTTTATCGAAGTCGAGCCGCTGCGCGAACGCCGCCGAGGTGGCGTCGCAGATGGTGAGACCCTTGCGGTCGGTCGGAATGAAATCGCCGTCCGGCACGCGCACGCCGGAGGTCGTGCCGTTCCAGGTGAAGACCACGTCGCGATCGAAATCGATCTGCGTCAGATCCGGCAACACGCCGTAGCCGGCCTCGAACTTGCGCACATCGGCGAGCTTGAGCTGCTTGACGACATCGGTCACCCAGCCGGAACCGAAACTTTCCCAGGCGACCATGTCGACGCCGCGCTCGCCAAGCAGCGACCACAGTGCCATCTCGACCGCGCCGGTATCGGATGCCGGCACGATGCCGATCCGGTAGCCGGCCGGGACCTCGAGGATTTCGCGCGTCAGCTCGATCGCCTGCTCGAGCTTGCCCTTGCCGATTTTGGCGCGGTGAGAGCGTCCGAGCGCAGCAGCTTTCAGCGCCTCGACCGACCAGCTGGGGCGTTTTGCACAGGGACCTGAGGAGAAATTGGGGTTTGCCGGACGGAGTCCGGGCTTGGTAAGCGTCGTCATCGTGGTCTATCCTTCCAGATAGTGGCCCCTCGTTGGGGAGGGGTGGCCCACGGACGGCGATATGCTTTCAGCCTTCCGGCGTCAAGAGCAAAGTTTTTGTCGCTGTCGGGATATTTGTCTGACGGCACCACGCGCCGGAAACGAAAAAGAACGGCGGACCCGTTCGACCCGCCGGCGGCAATTTCCGAGTTCCCTCGCTTACCAAAGATCGTAGCGCAGCCCGAGCTTGACCTGGTGATTGCTGATCCCCTTTCGGATCGAGTAGGAAGTCAGGCTGTCGGCTGTCGCATATTCAGCATCTGGCGCTGAGAAATACTGATATCCCAGATCTATCAGCACATTCTTTGAGACCTGGTAAGCAAAACCTGCATTCAAGGTGTACGCAAGTGAATACTTCGTCTTGTTATCGGTTTGGGTGAAATCATCGGAGGGATCAGCGTTGTCGGTGAAATAGCTCGCTGAAAGATTGTACTTGCTCCGCACAATGCCGAGACCCGCTCCAACATAAGGTGTAACGCCGATATAGGTACCAAGGTCGACGTAACCGTTGAGAATGCCCGAGAATGCATAATTCTTGAGGGTCGCGGATGCCACGGTTGCCGTGGCCGGCGGTGTCACGATCAATGTGTCATCGTAGCCGACACTGACCCTGTTGCCCGGCAGATAACCGAAATTGAAATCAGCACGCAGGTAATCGGTGAAATGGTAGCCGAAGCCTATACTCGCAAAGATCGGGTCTTCTTTGTCGCTGAAGCTCCCCGGCGGGGAGGCGAAATCCTCATTCCTGAAGCTCTTCTCCACCAGATAGGAGACGTCGCCGCGGAGGTACCAGCCGGAGCCTACCTCGACCGGCTGATAATCCGGCGCCTGATCGACATAGATCGGCGGATCGTAGTCGGCCGACACCGCCTGTGTCGCCGGCATCAGCACGATTGCGGCGAGCGCCAGTGCGATACACGATTTTGATGTCATGGTCCCCGGCTCCTGAGATTGGCGCCAGTCGCGAACGCGAGCACAGCTGCCGTTTCAGGAGCATTGTTAACCATAGTGGTTAAGTGCCGGTTAAGGATAACAGGGGGTTACCGAATTGATTTCGATGCTGTTTTGCCGGCCACCCACAAAAGAAAATCGCCCGGCTGGCGCCGGGCGATTGGCAGAATTTCAGGATCTCGAAGCGGCTACTTGGTGTAGATCGGCTCCGGCTCAGGCTGGTAGGCCACCGGTGTAGTGCACCCATTGTTGCCGCCGAATTGGTAGCGCAGACCGCCGCGCACCTCATGCGTGTTGATGCCGTGGTCGAACCCCGGCCCGGAACTCGTCGAATCGAACTCGAACATGCGCCCGCCCTGGATGTGAGTGAAGCGGTAGCCTGCGTCGAGGATCACCCTGTCGGTCAGGCAGTAGGAAGCGCCGGCCATGAGCGCATAGGCGAAGCGCCAGTTGGACGAACCCGGGTTGGTTTCTGTGGTGTTCGGATCGTGGACCGTGTCCCACTTGACGTGCGCACCGCCGATGCCGGCGCCGACGTAAGGCGTGATACCGTGATAGGTGCCGATATCGACATAGGCATTGGCCAACAGCAGCAGCGCGCTCATCCTCGACACCTCGGTTGATGTCGTGACGAGGTCCGAGGTCTGGCCGTTGAAGTCCGACTTGAACCAATAGTCGGCCGTCAGATCGGTTCGGAAGTAATCATTGATCTTGTAGCCGACGCCGCCGCCGAGCGAGAAGCCGCCCTTCAGCTTGCCGAAATCGAAATCGTTGGTGCCGGGCGGTGGCCCGTATGTAATGTAGTCGATGCCGCGCAAGGTCGACTTGTGGTAGTCGATGTCGCCGCGAATATACCAGCCGCCGACGTCGATCGGCTGCGCCTCGACCACCGGCGGCGGAGCTTCCTCCACCGGCGGTGGTTCCCACAGGTCGGCGGCGAGGGCCGGTCCGGCCACTCCCGCCAACAGCGCGGCAAACAGTGCCATTCTTGCGGTATCGAACATGCTGTCACCCCTAAGAAGCCTCGGGACGACATCGCCCGAAGATGAACCTCGGCGTGGATAATGAATTGCAAAGGTTAAAAGCCGTTTAACCGTACTGATTAACCACGAATGCCTACAATTTTAGAGGGTATTCCGTTGTCCGGGGTGTTGTGAGCGCGCGAAAAAGCCCGCCTGGCGGCGGGCTTGCAGATGCGATCGTCCGCTTTGCGGCGGCGATCAGGCGGCGCTGCGGGTATCCGAGATGATGCCGACGATCTCGTTGACGACGGCCTCGACCAGCTGCGGATCGTCGCCTTCGGCCATGACGCGGATGAGCGGCTCGGTGCCGGACGGCCGGATAACGAGGCGGCCGGCCTTGCCCAGGCGGTTGCGCCCTTCCTCGATGGCTGCCTTGACCGGCGCCTCCTCCAGCGGCTTGCCGCCGGAGATGCGGACGTTCTTCAGAAGCTGAGGCACCGGCTCGAACTTTTTCGACAGCTCGCTGACCGGCCGGTTCTGCCGCTTGATGCAGGCCAGCACCTGCAGCGCCGAAACCAGGCCGTCGCCGGTGGTCGAGAAATCGGACAGCACAATATGGCCGGACTGCTCCCCGCCGACATTGAGGCCGTGCGCGCGCATGTGCTCGACGACATAGCGGTCGCCGACCTTGGTGCGGTGCAGCTGCAGCTTCATGTCGCTAAGGAAACGCTCAAGACCGAGATTGGACATCACCGTCGAGACGACGCCGCCGCCGGCCAGCCGTCCGCTCTGGTGCCAGGACTCGGCGATCAGCGCCATGATCTGGTCGCCGTCGACGATGGCGCCGTTCTCGTCGACGATGACCACACGGTCGGCGTCGCCGTCGAGCGCGATGCCGATATCGGCGCGCACCTCGTGCACCTTCTTCTGCAGGCCGGCCGGATGGGTCGAGCCGCACTCCTTGTTGATGTTGAAGCCGTTCGGCTCGACATTGATGGCGACCACCTCGGCGCCGAGCTCCCACAGCGCCTCCGGCGCCACCTTGTATGAGGCGCCGTTCGCGCAATCGACGACGATCCGAAGCCCGGAAAGCGACATCGAGCGCGGCAGCGTGCGCTTGGCGAATTCGATATAGCGGTCGTGGACGCCGTCGACGCGCTTGGCACGCCCCAGCCCGTCGGAATCGGCAAGCGACAACTCGATGTCCTTGTCGAGCATGCCTTCGATTCGCTCCTCGATCTCGTCGGAGAGCTTATAGCCGTCGGGGCCGAACAGCTTGATGCCGTTGTCGTAATAGGGGTTATGCGAGGCCGAGATCATCACCCCGATGTCGGCGCGCAGCGAGCGCACCAGCATGGCGACCGCCGGTGTCGGAATCGGCCCGAGCAGGAACACGTCCATGCCGGCGGCGCACAGGCCTGACACCATCGCGTTCTCGATCATGTAGCCGGAAAGCCGCGTGTCCTTGCCGAGCACGACGCGGTGCCGATGGTTGCCCCGCTGGAAAGAAAGGCCGGCGGCCATACCCACCCGCATGGCCACCTCGGCCGTCATGGGAAACTTGTTGGCGCGTCCGCGAATGCCGTCGGTGCCGAAATACTGCCCTGCCATACCTGCCAAAGTCCCCGTCGGTTTCAGCCGCCCGTATTGCCACAATTGGGCCGCATCCGATCATCACGTTTCGTGATTATATATTACTATTCCTTAGAAAATCATTGTCGCAGACCGGTCAAGTGATTCGGCAGCCTGCCACGACCTCTCGTTGTAGCGGGAATATAGAAGCCCAGACAGCTTTTCCGCCCGACACGGTTGGGAAAACCTTATTTGCTCGAACCGAGCGCCAGCAATTTAGCACCTTGTCGGCAGGAACACACTTTGTGAGGGCATCCGCGCGGGAAGCATCTGGCGCAGCCCGAAGTTGAGAGCTATTGATTTGGTATAGGCACCATTTGGCGGCAGCAAGGGAGAAAAACGCCATGCTTATTCATAGACTTGCAACATTGACGGGCATCGCCGTCGCAACCCTGTTCCTGGCGGCGCCGGCCAACGCGCTGACCATGGCCGAGTGCAGCACCAAGTACAACGCGGCCAAGGACGCCGGAACGCTCAATGGCCAGACCTGGAACCAGTTCCGCAAGGCCCAGTGCGGCAGCGACGCTTCCGCCACGACCGACACCAAGGCGGCGACCGACACCAAGGCGGCGACTGAGACCAAGGCTGCGACCGAGACCAAGGCTTCTGACACCAAGAAGGCAAAGACGGCAGCTGCCTCGGACGACACGGCCAAGGGCCTGACCGCAAAGGAATGCAGCACCAAGTATCAGGCCGCTAAGGCGGCCGGCACGCTGAACGGCATGAAGTGGAACGATTTCCGCAAGGCTGAATGCGGCCCCGGCGCCACTGCCGCGGCGGCCGCCAAACCTGCCGCCAGCAAGACTTCCACCGCTGCCGCTGACGGTGGTTCGGCCAAGGGTCTGACCATGGCCGAATGCAGCAGCAAGTACCAGGCTGCCAAGACCGCCAACAAGCTCAACGGCATGAAGTGGAACGACTTCCGCAAGGCCGAATGCGGCGCCGGCGACGACGACGACACCGTGCCGGCTCCGACCGAGGCGACTTTCACCAAGGAACCGGCAAAGCCCAGCGTGGCTGCGCCGAAGGGCGTGACCTTCCCGACCGCCATCTCGCCGAAATTCGCCAACGAGACGCCGGCCAAGGCCCGCATGCACACCTGCCTCGAGCAGTACTATGCCAACAAGGACGCCAACACGCTGAACGGCCTGCGGTGGATCCAGAAGGGCGGCGGCTTCTACAGCCTCTGCAACGCCAAGCTGAAGAGCTGATCGCTCAGCGCTTACCTCCAAGACCAAGGCTCGCGCATCGCGAGATGCGCGGGCTTTTTCGTTGGACGCGCTTAAAGAGGCATATCGGCGCCGCAAAAGAACCCCCGCCGGCGAAGCTACCAATCTCCCCCTATATGGACTGAGGACATCGCGAACAGGTGTGCGAAGACATCGCGAACAGTTTCGTGCGTTTTGCGCGGGAGGTTCGGGGTGCCATGCGAGGCCAGAAGCGTGATGAGCCAGAAGGAAGATTGGCGCTTGCGCCGGACGCCGATCTTGCAGGTGCGGTCCGCGAGCGACTCGCCAATCCGTCTGTGAGCTCCCAAACAACAACGCCGCGGTCTGAGCCGCGGCGTCGTTTTTTATGTTTCGTTTTCGATCGAGCCTTAGCCCTGCGGCTGCGGCTCCATGCCGCCTTCGGGCTCGGGGCCCTTCTTGCGACGGCCGCCGGTGCCGGCTTTCGGCACAGCCGAGCCGCGGCTGGGCGGCGTGTCGTCGCCAAGGTCGCGGGCGGGCTTGTGGCCGGCGATCAGCTGCTTGATCTCCTCGCCGGTCAGGGTCTCGTATTCGAGCAGCCCTTCGGCCAGCGCGATCCAGTCCTTCTTCTTCTTGGTCAGCACGGTCTTGGCGGTGGAATAGGCATCGTCGATCAGCCGGCGCACCTCGGCGTCGATGATCTGCGCGGTCTCTTCCGAGATGTTCTGCTGGCGCGCCACCGAATGGCCGAGGAAGACCTCTTCCTGGTTGTCGCCATAGGCGACATGGCCGAGCTTGTCGGAGAAGCCCCACCGCGTGACCATGGCGCGCGCCAGCTTGGTCGCCTGCTCGATGTCGGAGGAGGCGCCGGAGGTGATGTTCTCCTTACCGAACTTGAACTCCTCGGCGACGCGGCCGCCCATCATGATCGCCAGCCTCGAGATCATGTATTTGTAGCTCATCGAATAGCGGTCGCCTTCCGGCAGCTGCATGACCATGCCGAGCGCGCGGCCGCGCGGGATGATGGTCGCCTTGTGCAGCGGATCGGCCGTCGGCACGTTGAGCGCCAGGATGGCGTGGCCGGCCTCGTGATAGGCGGTCAGCTCCTTCTCGGCCTGCGTCATCGCCGACGAGCGGCGCTCGGCGCCCATCATGATCTTGTCCTTGGCGTCCTCGAACTCGGCCATGGTGACGAGCCGCTTGTTGCGACGCGCCGCCATCAGCGCGGATTCGTTGACCAGGTTCATCAGGTCGGCGCCGGAGAAGCCGGGCGTGCCGCGCGCGATGACCTTGAGGTCGACATTGGGCGCCAGCGGCACATTGCGCACATGCACCTTGAGGATCTTCTCGCGGCCGACGATGTCGGGGTTCGGCACGACCACCTGGCGGTCGAAGCGGCCCGGCCTGAGCAGCGCCGGGTCGAGCACGTCGGGCCGGTTGGTGGCGGCGATCAGGATGATGCTTTCGTTGGACTCGAAGCCGTCCATCTCGACCAGCAGCTGGTTCAGCGTCTGCTCGCGCTCGTCATTGCCGCCGCCGAGGCCGGCGCCGCGATGGCGGCCGACGGCGTCGATTTCGTCGATGAAGATGATGCAGGGGGCGTTCTTCTTGGCCTGGTCGAACATGTCGCGCACCCGGCTTGCGCCGACGCCGACGAACATCTCGACGAAATCCGAGCCGGAGATGGTGAAGAACGGCACGTTGGCCTCGCCTGCGACGGAGCGGGCGAGCAGCGTCTTGCCGGTTCCGGGAGGGCCGACCAGCAGCACGCCGCGCGGGATCTTGCCGCCGAGCCGCTGGAACTTCTGCGGATCGCGCAGGAACTCGACGATCTCCTCCAGGTCCTCCTTGGCCTCGTCGACGCCGGCGACGTCCTGGAAGGTGACGCGGCCATGCGCCTCGGTGAGCAACTTCGCCTTCGACTTGCCGAAGCCCATGGCGCGGCCGGAGCCGGACTGCATCTGGCGCATGAAGAATATCCACACGCCGAGGATCAGGATCATCGGCAGCCACGAGATCAGATAGCCGAACAGCGAGTTCGAACCGTCGCTTTCAGGCCGCGCGTTGATGGTGACGTTCTTGTCCTGCAGCCTGGAGACCAGCGACGGATCGCCCGGCGAATAGGTCTGGAAGCCGTTGGCGTTGTCCGTGTAGTTGCCCGAGATACGGGCGCCGGCGATCGTCACGCTCTTGACCCGGCCGGAAGAGACATCCTGCAGGAACTGCGAATAGGCAATCTCGCTCGAAGCGCCGCGCGTCTGCGGCGTCTGGAAAAGATTGAACAAGGCGATGAGCAGGACCGCTATGATCGCCCAGAGCGCGAGGTTGCGATAATTCGGATTCATCTATTGTCCTGTTGGCGTCCGCGCGCGGACCCACGATGGTGATTGGAGGCTTGGGCCTAACATAGGGAGAGCGTCTCCCCTTGCCAAGCAGAACAGCATGCCTCGGTTAAGCTTTCGCCCATGCTCCGCCGGGATCATGGCCGCGAAAAGGCGAGGGCGGCAGCGGTGGCGCGCCGATCAGCGCGGCGACGGCGGCAGCGGGCCGGAGATCGAAGGACGGCAGGAAGCGGGTGAAGGGCGACACCGCAGGAACCATCGCCGTCGCCGCCGGCGCGGCATCACCGCCAGCCAAATCAAGGCGTTCGCCGCCGCGCCACAGCGCGGGCTCGGCGGCCAGCGCCTTGCGCAGCAAGCTCGCCGGAACGTCGCCTTCCGGGGTAAATCGCTTGGCGGCGCCGGGACCTGCTGGCGCGATCACCAACCCGCTCGGCCTGTCGCTCAATGTGATCCTCCGCCGACCGTCCCATAGGGCCTGCTCAGCAGCCGGAACCGCGGGCAGATTGCGGGCCTCGCGGTGGAGGAAAATGCCGGTGCGGCGCGCGTCGACCACCGTCCGCGACAATGTGGCGCAAAGCGTCCCCGACCGCAGATGCTCGAACAGCGCCCGGCAACGCGCCTCGTCAACAAGGAACGTGACGCCGCCGACCGTGGCGAGCAGGATGCGAAATGCATAGACGGCGGCTTCGCTATCCTCACCACTTGCGAAATCGCGATCGAGGCGGATGAGCCCCGGAGCCGGCTGGCTAGCGAAGGCGCCGATCAGCGCCGCCGCACGCTGGCCGAGGTTCTCGCGCTCGGCGGCTGCCTGTCCGGCCTTTGCGATTGCTTCCATGAGGCGCGCCTCGCCGGCCCCGCCCGTGAGCGAGATGCGCAGGCGCGGCCGCTCGAAGCGCCGGTCGACATTGGTCGGATCCTCGGTCCAGCCGATGCCGCGACGCTTCAGCATCTCCCGCAATGCCGCGCGGCGCGTGGCGAGCAGCGGGCGGGCGATCCAGACCCGCCAATCGTAGAGCGTCGCGGGCGCCATGCCGGCGAGGCCGCGGCCGTCGCGTGGATCCTCGTTGCGTGCATCCCCTTCACGAGCTTGCCGCATCAGCACGGTCTCGGCCTGGTCGTCGGCGGTATGTCCGGTCACCACCGTGCGGATGCCTTCCGCTTCGGCTGCCTCGGCCAGCAGCCGGTAGCGCGCCTCGCGCGCGGCGGCCGGCAAGCCGGTCGATGGCTTGCGGCCGGACCAGACGAGCGTGCAATGCGCGATGCCGTGCTCGGCGCAAAGCCGGGCGACAGCTTGCGCTTCGGCCGCCGAGCTTGGTCTGAGGTCATGATCGATCGTCACCGCAAGCAGCCTTGCCGCGGGCAGGGTACGGTCGAGGTGGTGCTTGAGCAGATGGAGAAGGGCGGTCGAGTCGCTGCCGCCGGACACGGCCGCAACGGCGCCGTGGGAGAAGTCGAAGTCTTGGAAAAGGCGATCCGAAAGGTCAGTCTCGGTACCGAACATCACTGCGCGTCGTCCACAAGCGGTCCCGATTCTGGGACAACGACACGCAAGCTAGCACGAGGCCAGCGCCTTTTCCTGCTTGATGCGTTCCTTCAGCGTGCCGGAAACATCCGGGTAGCGCTTGCCGATCTCGTTGAAAGTGGCGCAGGCCACGTCGTTCTGCTTGAGGCCGACCAGCGATACGCCGAGCTTGAGCAGCATGTCGGGCGCCTTCTTGGCCTTCGGATAATCCTTGCTGGCGGCCAGGAAAACCTCCGCCGCGTCGCGGTATTTCTGCTGGCCAAGCAGGGATTCGCCCAGCCAGTAATGCGCGTCCGCCGCCTTGGCGTCCTTGGGGAAGCGCGAGATATGGTCGCGGAACCCCTGCTCGGCGGTGGGATAGTCGCCCGACAGGATGAACTGGTAGGAGTTGCGGTAGAGTTCGTCCGGATTGTTGGTCGAGGGCAGCGAGGCCATGACCGTGCCGCCGGACTTGCCTTTGCCAGCCTTGCTGCCGGTCTCCGCGGCAGGCGCGTTTGCCGTAGCCGCGGGAGCTTCCGTCTGCGAGCCCGCCTGCGGGGCGGGGTCGGCATTGACGACATTGCCGTTCTTGTCGACGGTGATGGTGCCGAAGGTCTTCGGCGGCGCGCCGGTGATCAACTTGCCCGGGTCGCCGGTCTGAGACTCGACGATGACGTCGCCGACGCTCTTGCCGCCGCCGTCCTGCGGAGCCGTGCCGGCCGGAGCTTGCGTCGCCGGAGCCGTTGCGACGTTGGTGTCGGTGCCGCTGTCGCCGGCGCCAGCATCGCCCATATTCGTGTTGCCGCTGCTGCCGTCCTGCGGCGCGGCCTCCGACTTCTTTTGGCCCGTTGGCTTCGCGCCCTGCGAGCCGCCTTCGAGCTGCTGGAAGCGGAACTCGTTGTCCTCCTGCTGCTTGCGCATCTGCTCCTGCATTTGCAGGATCTGGAAATTGAGCTCCTCAAGCTTGCCGTTCATCTGGCGGATCTGATCCTCCAGACCGGTCATGCCGGCGCCGTCCTGCTGGGCGACTTGCGCCTGCTCGGTCTTCTTTTTGTCGCCGAAAATGCCCAGCGTCGGCAGATGGAAAGTGAAGCCGCTGTTCGAGGCTTGCCCGCTGTCCGCCGGTGCGGCGATGCCTGCGATGCTTGATAGGAGCAGCAGCGCAAGCGTGCCGCTCAGGACCGTTCTGAAATGCATTATGTCTCTCGCCGTGAAAATCTGTTGGCCCGATGCGCCTTTCCAAATCGGAGGGGGATAAAGCGCCCTCGCGCTCTTAGCAGGACGCGAGACTTCGGCCAAATTTTGTTTCAAGCTGTCGCATATGAAAAAGGCGGCTCGGAGGCCGCCTTTCGTTCAGCGATGTTGTATTTTTGCCGCCCACAGCGCCGCGCGTCGTCAGACGCGCCAAGGACGCTGTGGCGCTTATGAGCGTTTCCGAAAATCGATATCGATTTCCGGCGCGGCGCGTCAGGAACCGGCGCCCGAGAGCGTGGTGACGGCGCGGCGGTTCTGCGACCAGCACGAGATGTCGTCGCAGACGGCGACCGGGCGTTCCTTGCCGTAGGAGATCGTCTTCAGACGGTTGGCCGCGACGCCCTTCGAAACCAGGAAGTCGCGGGTGGCAGCGGCGCGGCGGGCGCCCAGCGCCAGATTGTACTCGCGCGTGCCGCGCTCGTCGGCATGGCCTTCGATGACGATGGCATACTGCCTGTACTGGTTGAGCCACTGCGCCTGGCGCGACAGCGTCGTCTGCGCGTCGGCGCGGATCGACGAGGAGTCGGTGTCGAAGAAGATGCGGTCGCCGATGTTGACGGTGAAGTCCTGCGCCGAGCCGGGCGTGGCAGAGCCGGCGCCGTTGAGGCCGAGATCGGCGGCGCTGTTCGGGGTCTTCTTCGAGGCGCAGCCGGTGATGGCCAGAGCCGCCACCAGCGCGATCATCGCCGGATTTCTGGTAAGTGCTGCGATACGGCCCATGCCGCCTCTCCTTCGCATTCGAGTGATTTCGTTGATCACCCAGTAACCACGTTTGGGTTAACCGGCATTCAAGAAACACGGTTAATTTTTCGTTTCGAGCCGCCGTCCTCGGCCGATTTAGCTAGGCTCACAATGCGCGGCGACCGTAGGCGGAAATGCGGCCAAAACATGAAAAAAGGGGGAATTAAGGAACTGAAGAACTGAGGAATTGAAGGAAGAAATTAGGCCAGCTTCTCTCTGAAATTTACCAGCGCCCCGGGTCCTCCATTTTCCTCAGTTCTTCAGTTCCCCGTTCTTAAATTCTTCCGTTCCTCTGCCTATTCCAGCAGCGGCGACCAGGCCGGATCCGAGGCGAAGTTCGAGGTCGGGATCTGCTGCTCGTTGCGGCCGGTAAGATCCACCGTGACCAGCTTCGGCCCGCCGGCGGAGTCGCGGAAAAACATCAGCACGCGACCGTTCGGCGCCCAGGTCGGCCCCTCCTGCTGGAAGCCGGAGGACAGGATGCGCTCGCCCGAACCATCGGTCTTCATGACGCCGATCTGGAACTCGCCGCCCGACTGCTTGGTAAAGGCGATGAGGTCGCCGCGCGGCGACCACACCGGCGTGGAATAGACGCCGTCGCCGAACGAGATGCGGTGCGGGTTGGAGCCGTCCGCGCCCATAACGTAGATCTGCGAGCGGCCGCTGCCGCCGCCGCGGTCGGAGGTGAAGACGATCTGCGAGCCGTCGGGCGAATAGGAGGGCGAGGTGTCGATGGCTGTCGAGTCGGTGAGCCGCGTGGTCGAACGGCTTCTCAGATCCATGGCGAAGATGTTGGAGTTGCCGTCATCGCGCAGCAGGCTCATGATCACCTTCTGGCCATCGGGCGAAAAGCGCGGCGCGAACGTCATGCCGGGGAAATTGCCGACCAGCTCGCGCTGCCCGGTCTCGATCTGCAGCAGATACACCTTCGGCTGTCCGCTCTCATAGGACATGTAGGTGATTTCCTGCCGGTTCGGCGAGAAGCGCGGCGTCAGCACGATCGAACGGCCGTCCGACAGGTAGCGGACGTTGGCGCCGTCCTGGTCCATGATGGCAAGACGCTTCTTGCGCGCGTTCTTGGCGCCGGATTCGTCGACGAAGACGACGCGCGTATCGAAGTAACCCTTCTCGCCGGTCAGCCGCTCGTAGATCGCATCGGCGATGATATGGGCGACGCGCCTGGTATTGGCGTCATTGGCGAAGAACTGCTCCCCGGCCATCTGCTGGCCGGCAAAGGTGTCCCATAGCCGGTACTGGGCGCGGATACGGCCGTCGGCTTCCTTGCCGACGCTGCCGGTGACCAGCGCCTGCGCATTGATCACCTTCCAGTCATCGAAGCGCGGCGTGGCGTCCGGGCCGGAGATCTTCTCGATGAAAGCGCTCTTGTCGATCGGCGCGAACAGGCCGGAACGCTTGAGGTCGGCCGTGACGATCTCCGTGATCTGGGCGCCGAGCTCACCATTGGACTGGAAGTCAGTGATGGCGATCGGCAGCGGCTCGACATTGCCCTTGTTGACGTTGAGCTCGACGAGCGCCCAGGCCGGCAAGGTGGCGGCGGTCGTCATGCCCAGCGCCATGGCTGCAATCGTCAGGAGCGGCTTGAGGAAAGATCTCATGTCTTCTCGCTTCTCTTCTTTGATGGTTCGGACGCAAGGCCTATAGGCCAAGCATCTCCCTTGGGTCGAAGGTGACCCGGATGTCGTTCCAAATATCCTGCTTGCCGGCTGGAACTTGCAGGCCGGCCACGTCGCATTTTTGAACCGCGCGCACTGCGCTTTCGTCGAACTGCCGGTTGCCGCTCGACTGCTCGATCGACGGGCGGCCGTCGAGCTTGCCGTTGGTATCGAGATTGAACCGGACCACGACGACGAAGTTCTCCGAACCTTCCAGTCCAACGGGCAACGTCCAGCAGCCGCCGAGCTGAGCTTCGAGCGCGCCTT
>NZ_RZSV01000111.1:0-18373 GCF_004023205.1 Mesorhizobium sp. M1A.F.Ca.IN.020.03.2.1
AGCGTGTTGAGCGAGGTCACATCGCCGAACACAAGATAGCCGATGACGACGCCGAGAATCATCGAGCTATATTCGAAAGGCGCCACGACCGAAGCCTCGGCGTGGCGGTAGGCGGCCGTCATCAGGATCTGACCGAGCCCGCCGCAGAAGCCGGCCATGACAAGCAGCGCGGCTTGCATCGGCGTCAGCATCTGCCAGCCGAAAGGCAGGGTGAGCAGCGCCAGCACGCTCGCCGTCGAGGAAAACCACAGCACGATGGTCGCCGTCTTCTCGGTCTGCACGAGATTGCGTACCAGAAGCATGGCGACGGCCGAGATCGCCGCGGCGATCAGCGCCGCCATGACGCCAAGCACCTCCTGGTCGTCGAGCGCCTCGTCGGAATTCAACAGCGTCAGTTCCGGCCAGGAAACGATAAACACGCCGACGAGGCCGAAGGCGACCGCGGTCCAGCGATAGACGCGGATCGTCTCGCCCAGGAAGATCGAAGAGAACACCACGACCAGCAGCGGCTGGGCATAATTCAGCGTGATCGCTTCGGGAAGTGGCAACCTGGTCAGCGCGAAGAAGCCGAGCCCCATGGCGCCGACGCCGACGACGCCGCGCGCGATGTGGTTGAACGGCCGTTTCGTGGTGAATGCGGTAGCGAGCTGTCCCTTGAAGGCCAGAAAGGCGATGATCGGCAAGATGGCGAAGAAGGAGCGGAAGAAGACGATCTGTCCGGCGGGCACGGCGCCGGCCGCCTTGATGCAGGTCTGCATGCCGACAAAGACCGCCACGGAGACTATCTTCAGCGCAATGCCGCGCAGCGTATTGTGGCCGACGGGATGATCGACGGTCATCTTGCCTCGTGACGATGGTCGGAAAACGAAGCTCAGAAATAGACCCTGGCGCAGTTTTGTCGAGTGACCGTTTGGTGTAAAGAGCGCGGACTTTAGAATTCCCTCACCAGCAAAGCCTACTGCCCACCCGAATTGATAGGAAAAACGACGGAATGCGCACAGATACCGGCCATGTCTTCAAGCTCGAAGACTACCGCCCCAGCGACTATCTCATTCCGCGGACCAGCCTCGATTTCCGTCTGTCTCCGGATGCCACCCGCGTCACTGCCGTGCTCACCGTCGAGCGACGCCAGGGGGTCGCCGCTTCTACGCAGCTGGCGCTCGACGGCGACGGGCTGAAGCTGCTCGGCGTTGCCATCGACGGGCAGGTTCTCCCGGAAGCCGACTATCAGGCCACGCCCGACCAGCTGACCATTCCGACGCCGCCGGCGGCACGGCGCTTCGAGCTTCGTCTCGAGACCGAGAGCGCGCCGTCCAGCAACGAGGCGCTGATGGGCCTTTATCGCTCCAACAATGTCTATTGCACCCAATGCGAGGCGGAGGGGTTTCGCCGCATTACCTATTTCCTCGATCGTCCAGACGTCCTCTCGGTCTACACCGTGCGCATCGAGGCGCCGCACAACGAGGCGCCGCTGCTGCTGTCCAACGGCAACCCCGTAGAAAGCGGGGCGCTCGCGGATGGCCGGCACTATGCCGTCTGGCACGACCCCTTCCCGAAGCCTTCCTATCTCTTTGCGCTGGTGGCTGGCGCGCTCGGCAAGGTCGCGGGAAGCTTCACCACCCTATCCGGCCGCAAGGTCGAGCTCGGCATCTATGTCGAGCCCGGCAAGGAGCGGCTCGCCGGCTACGCGATGGATGCGCTGAAGCGCTCGATGAAATGGGACGAGGAGGTCTTCGGCCGCGAATACGACCTCGACGTCTTCAACATCGTCGCCGTGTCAGACTTCAACATGGGCGCCATGGAGAACAAGGGCCTCAACATCTTCAACGACAAATATGTGCTTGCCGACGAGGAGACGGCGACCGATGCCGATTTCGCCAACATCGAGGCGATCATCGCGCATGAATATTTCCACAATTGGACCGGCAACAGAATCACTTGCCGCGACTGGTTCCAGCTCTGCCTGAAGGAAGGGCTGACGGTTTACCGCGACCACGAATTCTCGGCCGACCAGCGCTCGCGCGCGGTAAAGCGCATCGCCGAGGTGCGCACGCTGCGCGCGCATCAGTTCCCCGAGGACCAGGGGCCATTGGCGCATCCGGTCAGGCCGCGCCGCTACCGCGAGATCAACAACTTCTACACGGCAACAGTCTACGAGAAGGGCTCGGAAGTGGTGCGCATGATCCGCACCATCCTCGGAGCGGAAACCTTCCGAGCCGGTATGGACCTCTATTTCGAGCGGCATGACGGCGAAGCGGCGACGATCGAGGACTTCCTCAAAGTGTTCGAGGACGTCTCGGGCCGAGACCTCGGGCAGTTCGCGCTCTGGTACCATCAGGCCGGCACGCCGAACCTGACGGTGAGTTCCTCCTACAATGCGGCGGCCAAGGCATTCACGCTGGAGATCGAACAGTCGGTGCCGCCGACGCCGTCGGAAAGCCGCAAGCGACTGATGCATATTCCCCTCGCCTTCGGCCTGGTCGGCGCCGGCGGCAAGCCTGTCGCCTGGACAGCCGTCGATGGCGCCACCGTCGAGGACGGCATCATCCATGTCCGAAAGCGGCGGCACACGGTGCGCTTCTCGGGGGTTTCGGAGCGGCCTTCGGTGTCGCTCAACCGCGGCTTCTCGGCGCCGATCACGCTCTCGGTGCAGCAGAAGGCCGACGACCAGTTCTTCCTGGCCAGCCATGACAGCGATCCTTTCTCGCGCTGGCAGGCCTTCAACACGCTGCTCACCGACGCGCTCATAGCGGCGTTCCGCCAGCTGCTGGGCGGCAAAGAGTCGGCCTTCGACGCAAAGCTCGCCGAGCTTGCCGGAAGCATTGCCCGCGACGATACGCTGGAGCCGGCCTACCGGGCGCTGGCTCTGTCGCTGCCCGGCGAGGCCGATATTGCGCGCGACATCGGCCAGGGCATCGATCCCGACGCCATTTTCGTCGCCCGCGAGGCGCTGGCGCGGACGATTGCCATGGCGAATCGCGAGATCTTCTCGGCCCTTTACGCCAGCCTGGCCGACAACGGTCCGTTCACGCCCGACTCGGCAAGCGCTGGGCGCCGCGCGCTGCGCAACATCCTGCTCGATTACCTGTCGCTCCTGCCCGATGGCGCGGCGCTTGCCGCGCGGCATTTCAACGCCGCCACCAACATGACCGACCGCGCCGCGGCGCTGACCGTGCTGGCGCACCGTCATGCCGGCTCCGCGCAAGCGGAGGAGGCACTGTCGGCCTTCGAGATGAGATACCGCGGCGATGCGCTGGTGCTCGACAAATGGTTCCAGATCCAGGCCGGAGTGCCGGGACCGCTGACCGTCGAAAACGTGCGCGCGCTGATGCAGCACCCTGCCTTCTCGATCGCAAATCCGAACCGGGTGCGCTCGCTGATCGGCACCTTCTCCAGCGCCAACCAGACCGGCTTTCATCTTTCCGGCGGCCAAGGCTACCGCTTCTTCGCCGAGACCGTGCTGGAGGTCGAGAAGCGCAACCCGCAAGTGGCAGCACGGCTGGCGACGGCGCTCAGGTCCTGGCGCTCGCTGGAACCGGTCCGGCAGAACAAGGCAAGGCAGGCACTGCTGCAGATCGCGAACGCCGACAACCTGTCGGCCGACTTGCGCGACATCGTGGAGCGGACGCTGGTGTGATTAGCAATCTCCCCCCTCGTGGGGGAGATCAGCAGTTTCGACGAATTTCAATCAACTTTTAATCTTTTTTGGCCGCGCCTCTGGACAAGGCGAATCACCTTTGATTCCTTATTGACGATTCGGACGTGCGGCGTAGCCGGATCGTCAAGTATGCGGCAAATCGGGGAGTGCCATTTATGGCCAAGACGGACGCGTGGGGCGCGCCCGGAGGGAGAGCTTTTGCGCGTCGCGAGGCAAGGAGCGGCGGGCCTGCCGGCAATGCGCGTCTGATCGCCGAACCCGCCTACCAGCGGCTGCTGGCGGCGGAACCGCTGCTGCGCCGCTCCATCCCCGCACTGATCATCATCTTCCTGATCGTCATCGCCGCACTGCGCTTCCTGTCGCTGGTGAACGACCGCGACGAGGTCGAACGCGACGCCAAGTCGGTGCTGGCGTTAGCCGCCGGCCAGATGGCACAGGCGATTACGGCCGACCCGAACGCAGCCGGCGTGAATGCGACGGACCTTCTGGAGAAGACCAGCCGCCAGGGCGCCATGGGTCGCAGCCACGTGCTGGCCATCACCGACGGCGCTTTCAAGATCGTCGCGGTATCGCCGTTGTCGACCGGCTGGCAGGGACGCTCGCTGGACAGCCTCGTGCTCGGCGGCCAGCCGCTGTTCATGTTCGGCGACCGCGCCGGCGTTATGGATGTCAGCATCGGCGGCAAGGACTGGTTCGCCGCCGTCAGCCTCACCGGCGACCGCAAGAACGCCGCGGCGATGCTGGTGCCCAAGGAGGCGGTGTTCGACAGCTGGCGCAAGACGGTGTCGCTCAATGTCACGTTGTTCGTGCTGACGGCCGGCGTGCTGATCGTCATCCTTTACGCCTATTTCGGCCAGGCGGCGCGCGCCCAGGCGGCCGACCGCATCTATCTCGAAGCGCATCAGCGCATCGACATGGCGCTGGTGCGCGGCCGCTGCGGGTTGTGGGACTGGGACATGGTGCGCGGCAAGATGTACTGGTCGCGCTCGATGTACGACATGCTAGGCTACGAGCCTTGCGACACAATGCTGTCCTTCGGCGAGGTCGACGAGATCATCCATCCCGACGACGGCGACCTCTTCGAGCTCGCCAACCGCATCGTCGAGCGCGAGATCGACCATATCGACCAGGTGTTCCGCATGCGCCACGCCGACGGCCAATGGGTGTGGATGCGCGCCCGCGCGCAGGTGATCGACCCGGAAGCGCCCGAGATCCAGCTGATCGGCATCGCCGTCGACGTCACCGAGCAGCGGCATCTCGCGCTGCGCTCGGAAGCGGCGGACATGCGGCTGCGCACGGCGATCGAGAACATCAACGAATCCTTCGTGCTATGGGATGCCGCCGAACGGCTGATCATGTGCAACTCCAAATTCCAGCAGGACAACGGGCTCTCGGACCGCGACGTGATGCCGGGCGCAACCCGCGACATGCTGGAGGAGCGCATGCTCGCCTTCGCCTCCGAGCGCAGGCTGGCCAACGCCAACGGGCCGCATGGCGGTGTGACGCTGGAGCGCCAGCTCGCCGACGGACGCTGGCTGCAGGTCAACGAGCTCAGGACCAGAGACGGCGGCATCGTCTCGGTCGGCTCCGACATCACCCAGATCAAGCTGCATCAGGAAAAGCTGGTCGACAGCGAGCGCCGCCTGATGGCGACGATCCACGATCTTAGCCTCGCCCGCCGCGCCGAGGAGGAACGCGCCAAGGAGCTTGTCGAGCTCAATCGCAAATACATGAAGGAAACCGAGCGCGCCGAGGCCGCCAACCGGGCGAAGTCCGAATTCCTCGCCAATATGTCGCATGAACTGCGCACGCCGCTCAACGCCATCATCGGCTTCTCCGAGCTGATGCAGCAAGGCCTGTTCGGACCGCTTGGTTCCGAGCGCTACGAGGAATATGCCAGCGACATCAACGGCAGCGGCAAATACCTGCTCGGCGTCATCAACGACATTCTCGACATGTCGAAGATCGAGGCCGGCCAGTTCTCGCTTGACCGCGAGGAAATCGACCTCTGCCCGCTGATCAGGGAAACGGTTCGCGTCATCTCGCTGCAGGCGGCGGAGAAGTCGATCACGGTAGAGACGCGCATCGCCGATGCGATGCGGCTCTACGCCGACCGCCGCGCGATCAAGCAGATCGCAATCAATCTGCTCTCCAACGCGGTGAAGTTCACCGGACAGGGCGGCAAGATCACGGTCAGGGCGCGCAGCGCCTCAGGCGCGCTGGTGCTCACCATCGAGGACAATGGCTGCGGTATCCCGAAGCAGGCGCTGAGCAAGCTCGGGCGGCCGTTCGAGCAGGTGCAAAACCAGTTCTCCAAGAACCACACCGGTTCCGGCCTGGGCCTCGCCATCTCGCGTTCGCTCGCCGAACTGCAGGGGGGCGCGCTGAAGATTCGCTCCACCGAAGGCGTCGGCACCATCGTTTCGGTGCGCATCCCGCTGAAGAAGGCGCCGCCCATGGTCAAGGTGGCGGCTTAGCTGGCGCGCTGAAATTCGAAACGCTGGCGCCAAGGAATGACGCGTGGATTAACCTCGCGAGATCGACGCTCCCGCGCGAAGCAGAAGCTCGAAATCCTTCCGAACCTTCCGCGACGTCTCCTTGAGATGCGCTTCGAGCACACCGAAATCCGGCAGGTCGGTGGCCGCCAGAAGCAGATCAGAAAGCCCCGGCGGAACATCGTCGCGCTGGAACTCGCCGGTAAGGCAGAGCCTGATCATCTGGGTCAGCGCGAGATAGAGCCTCCAGGCCTCGCAAAGCTCCTGCCGAACATCAGGCGCAGCGAAACCGGGGGCCAGCCGCGCCAGCACTTCCGCCGTCGCGGTTGCCCGCCTACCAGCCTCGACCGCGCCGGTGATGACCGCGACCTGGGCGATGAATTCAAGGTCGATCAGGCCGCCGGGGATCAGCTTGATGTCCCAGAGATCGCGCGGCGGCTTTTCCGTGTCGATCAGCGCCCGCATCTCGGAGGCATCCGCCTTCACCTTGGCGCCGTCGCGCGGCTGGGCAAGAACCGCCGCAACCTCGTCTTCGACCTCGGCGCAAAGCGCTGCGTCACCGCCGATGGCGCGTGCTCGTGCCAGCGCCATATGCTCCCAGGTCCAGGCATCCTGCCGCTGATATTTCTTATAGGCGTCGACATGGGTGGCGACGGGCCCCTTGTTGCCGGAGGGGCGCAAGCGAAGGTCGAGCTCATACAGGACGCCTTCGGCCGTCGGCGCCGAGACGGCGGCGATCAGCCGCTGCGTTATGCGGGTGTAGTAGTGTGAGGGCGCCAGCGGCTTCTCGCCATCGGAGTCTTCCGCATCCGCATCGTGGTCGTAAAGCAGGATCAGATCGACATCCGAGCCGGCAGTGAGCTCGCGGCTGCCCAGCTTGCCCATGCCGAGGAGCGCGACCCTGCCCCCGGCAATCCTGCCATGGCGCAACGCGAACTCGGCGATGACTGCGTTGAGCGCCGCTTCGATCGTGAGATCGGCCAGGTCGGAGAAGGCGCGACCGGCGCGCCCGGGATCGATGGAGCCCGCAAGCAGCCGCACGCCGATCAGGAATTTCTGCTCGGAGGCGAAGATGCGCAGCCGGTCAAGGACCTCCTCATAGGCGCGGTCTCCGTCGATGAAAGCCGCAAGCCGCGCCGACAAATAGGCACGGTCGGGCAGTTCCGCGAGCAACGCCGGATCGAGTAGACCGTCGAACACATGCGGGCGGCGCGTGATGATGGCGGCGAGCCGCGGAGCGGCGCCCATGATCGTCGCCATCAGCTTGAGCAGTGCCGGATTGGACTGCAAAAGCGAGAAGAGCTGGATGCCTGCCGGCAGGCCGGCGAGGAACTCGTCGAAGCGGATCAGCGCCTCGTCGGCGCGGCGCGTCTGGCCGAAGGCTTTCAGCAGCGCCGGCGTCAGTTCCGTCAGCCGCTCGCGCGCCTCCGCCGACTGGGTGACGCGGTAGCGGCCGAAATGCCAGCCGCGAATGACGCGGCAGATGTCGCTCGGCCGCTGAAAGCCGAGGCGATGCAAGGTCTGCAGCGTGTCGGGATCGTCGACATCACCGGTGAAGACCAGATTGCCGACGCCGGCCGACAGTTCGGGTGCCGTTTCGAACAGCGCCGCATAATGGCGCTCGACCTGCTGCAGCGAGGCGCGGAAAGCTTCCGCGAATTCCGCCTCGCCGGTGAAGCCGAGCATCAGCGCGATACGCTCCAGTTCCTCGTCCTCTTCCGGCAGGACATGCGCCTGTTCGTCGGCCACCATCTGGACGGCATGCTCGACACGGCGCAGGAACCAGTATTGCCGGGTGAGCGCATCGCGCGCATCGGCGGTGATCCAGCCGCGCGCGGCGAGCGCGTCCAACATCGGCACCGTTTCGCGGCCGCGCAGTTCCGGGAAGCGGCCGCCGGCAATCAGCTGCTGCGTCTGGACGAAGAACTCGATCTCGCGGATGCCTCCGCGGCCGAGCTTGACGTTATGGCCTTTCACCGCGATCTCGCCGTGGCCCTTGTGGGCATGGATCTGGCGCTTGATCGAATGGACGTCAGCGATAGCGGCGTAGTCCATGTATTTCCGCCAGACGTAGGGCTGCAATTCCTTGAGGAAGGCCGAGCCCGAGGCAAGGTCTCCGGCCACCGGCCGCGCCTTGATCATGGCGGCGCGCTCCCAGTTCTGGCCGCGGGCCTCGTAATAACGAAGCGCCGCCTCGACCGGGATCGCCAGCGGGGTCGAGCCGGGATCGGGGCGCAGCCTCAGATCGGTGCGGAAGACATAGCCATGCTCGGTGCGGTCCTGCAGGATGCGCACGAGACGGCGGGTAAGGCGCGAGAACAGCTCCGTCGCATCGAGCGGATCGACCACCGCCGGCGCCTCCGGATCGAAGAACACGACGAGGTCTATGTCGGAGGAAAAATTCAGCTCATGCGCGCCGAGCTTGCCCATGCCGAGCACAATCCAGCCCGAGCCGCGCGCCGGGTCTTCCGGATGGGGCAGCTTGAGCTTGCCCTGCCCGTGCGCGTCGAGCAGCAGGAAATCGACGGCGGCGCGTGTGCAAGCATCCGCCAGGTCGCTCAGACGGCGCACCGTCAGCGCGGTTTCGGCTTCGCCGGACAGATCGGCCAGCGCGATCAGGAAATGCGCTTCGACCTTGAACTGCCTGAGTTCCATCATCAGGCTCAGGCTCGATTCCGAAACATTTTCGGCCCGTGCAGCGCGATCGACCGCCTCGCCGATCTCGTTGAGACGCGCTTCGATCGTCTGGCCGAACAGCTTGTCGAGAATGGCCGGCCGGCGGCGGGCCGTATCACGCAGGAACGGCGACAGGTCGAAGATGGCGGCGAGCAATTCCTGCAGTGCTCCCTGGCCGGCGAGGAACGCGGCCAGACGCGGAAGGCCGTCTTGCTCGGCCGCGTCAGCGATCTCAGACAATTCCCGCCGGGCATGGTCGCCGCCGAGCGGGCGAAGCGCCAGCGTCGGTCGGAGTTGCCATTCCGTATCGATCTTCTTTTTTGCCATTCTTGCCGTCATCAATGCGTCTCCCGGGCCGGGAAACTCATGACTACGGACAATCCGGGATTGGCGGGCAGAAGATCAAGCCTGCCGTTGTGGAAAGTCATGATCGCCTTGGCGAGGCTAAGGCCCAGACCCGAGCCCGGCTGCGAACGGCTCTTCTCCAGCCGCACGAAACGCTCGGTGACCCTGGCGCGGTCGGCATCGTCGGGGATGCCAAGGCCATTGTCGGAAACGGCGAGCTTGACCTCGCCGCCGATGCGCTCCAGCGTGACGCGCACTTTCGGGCTCTCGGCGGCGCCGGTCGAGTATTTGATGGCGTTGTCGACGATGTTCGACAGCGCCTGGCCGATCAGTTCGCGATTGCCGTTGATGGTAACCGCTTCCGGCACCGCGGTTTCCAGCACGACGCCCGCCTCTTCCGCCACCGGCTCGTAGAGCTCGACGACATCGCTCACCGTAGCGGCGAGGTCGACCGGGCCGGTTGTCTCGGAGGAATAGCCGGCCTCCAGCCGCGAGATCATCAGGATGGCGTTGAAGGTCTTGATGAGCTGGTCGGACTCGGCGATCGTTCCCTCCAGCGCCTGACGGTAGTCCGTCGTCTTGCGCTTGCCGGCAAGGGTGGCTTCGGCGCGGTTGCGCAGCCTGGTCAGTGGCGTCTTCAGATCGTGAGCGATGTTGTCGGAGACCTGCTTCAGCCCCTCGTTCAGCATGGCGATACGGGCAAGCATCGTGTTGAGGTTTTCGGACAGGCGGTCGAATTCGTCACCGGCGCCGGTCACCGGCAGCCGTCCGCTAAGGTCGCCGCCCATGATGCGGCGACTTGCGTCGGAGACGCTGTCGATGCGTTTCAGCGCGGCGCGCCCGACGAAGAACCAGATCAAGAGGCCGCCGAGCCCCATCATGCCCAGCGCCAGCATCAGCGCGCGGCGGATGACGGCGCGGAAGCGCTCGGGCTCGCCAAGATCGCGGCCGACCAGCAAGATCATCTGATTGGGCAGTCGCAGCACCAGCGCGATAGCGTTGTGGCCTTCTTCGCCTTCCGACCGAGCGCTGCTGTCGCCCGGGGGCGGCGCGCTCTGATCGGTGCCACCACCACGCAACCGGTCGAGTTCGCCCTCACCGAAGCGATGGTACGAAAAGGGCTCCGTCGTCCAGCCCTCGGTTTCGATGATTCCCGGCTCCAGGCTCTGCACATTGCCGGTCAGGATCTGGCCGTTGGCGTCGGCGATCAGATAGAGGTTGGCGCCAGGCTGGCGCGAGCGGGCTTCAACCACGCGCACCAGCAACGGCAGGCCGCCATTTTTGTATGCGCGAGCCAAGCCGAGGATCTCGTCATTGATCGTGTCCTGGGTCTGCGCCGTCAGCATGCGCGCCGAGAGCGACGTCATGTAAAAGACGAGCAGCACGGCGCAGAGAGCGAAAAGCAGAAGGTAAAGCGCCGAGAGCCGGGCCGCCGTCGTCTTCATGATGGCCGGCAGGGAAAGAGCCATGTGCGCCTAGATCAGGATGACGATTGGCTGCACGGTAACCCCTTGTTGCAGCATCTTTTCCGAAACGTTCCCTGACTTTCGGTTTGGGATCATGCTCTAGCCGCCTTTCAGCATGTAGCCCGCGCCGCGGATGGTGTGCAGGATCGGTTTGTCGAAACCCTTTTCGATCTTGCCGCGCAGGCGCGAGACATGAACGTCGATGACGTTGGTCTGCGGATCGAAATGATAGTCCCAGACATTTTCCAGCAGCATGGTGCGCGTCACCACCTGGCCGGCGTGGCGCATCAGATATTCCAGCAGGCGGAACTCGCGCGGCTGCAGCGTGATCTCGCGGCCGGCGCGCTTGACCGAATGCGACAGACGGTCGAGCTCGAGATCGCCGACGCGGTAGACGGTCTCGGTTTCCCGGGCGCCGGCGCGACGGTTCAACACCTCGACGCGGGCAAGCAATTCGGAAAATGCGTAGGGTTTGGTGAGATAATCGTCGCCGCCGGCACGCAGCCCCGTGACGCGGTCGTCGACCTCGCCCAGCGCCGACAGGATCAGCACCGGCGTGGTGTTGCCGCGCGAGCGGAGCGCTGCGATCACCGACAGCCCGTCGCGGCGCGGCATCATGCGGTCGACCACCATCACGTCATAGTCGCCGGCGTCGGCAAGCGCGAAGCCGGTCTCGCCGTCCCCGGCGACATGGGCGGTGTGGCCCGCCTCGGCGAAGGCTTTCTGCAGGTAGTCCGCAGCCTCGCGGTCGTCTTCCATGACGAGAATCTTCATGGAGCCGTTATACGCGATTTCACTGGAAGGTTGAGGGGCAGCCATGACTCAGCGCCTTTGCGTTCGCCAGCCGCATGTCGTGATCCCAGACCGGTACCCACTTGCGGGCACCGTGCTTGGCAAGCGGCAGCGGGTGATGGGAAACCCGCTGCCGCAGGAGCGAAACACGGTGACTGACTGACGTGCTCGGCCCCATGTTTTCCCGGCGGCGGCTCGGGGGTGTTGAAACCGCCGCAAGGAAAAGTCGCTGAGCAATTCCAGGAAAGGCGTGAAGCGGGTTTCCGTCCGGAATTGCGTCAAACAGAGAGTTAGAGCGGTTCTGCGTTCTCGAGGAGCGATTGAACCGCTCTCTCAGATCAGCCCTTTCCGACCGGCAGCGCGACGAAGCGGTTGCTATCGTCGCGGGTGATCTGCATCAGCACGGCCTTGCGGCCCGACTTGGAGGCATCGGTCATGGCCTTGGAAACGTCGTCGGTAGTGTTCACCTCGTTCGAATTGATCGAGGTGATGACGTCGCCGGGCTGGATGCCGCGGTCGGCCGCATCGCTGTCCGGATCGACATCGGTGACCACCAGGCCCTTGCCGTTTTCCGACTTTGTGACGGTGAGGCCGAGATCGGCAAGCGTATCGGCCTTGGCGGGAGCCGCCTGCTTGTTGCCGTCTTCGTTCGAGGCCTGCTTGTCGCTCGAAGGCAGTGTGCCGAGGTCCACCTTGACCGTCTCGTTCTTGCCGTTGCGCCAGACAGTGACATCAACCGACTTGCCCGGCGCATAAGCGCCGATCATGCGGGCGAGTTCTTTCGGCGAGGCGACGTCCTTGCCGTCGACCTGGGTGATGACATCGCCGGCGACGATGCCTGCCTTCTTGCCGGGACCAGCATCCTGCGCGCTCGAAACCAGCGCGCCCTTGTCCGACTTCAGGCCGAGCGACTCGGCGATGTCGGAGGTGACCGGCTGGATCTCGACGCCGAGCCAGCCGCGCTGGACGGAGCCGTTCTTCATCAGGTCTTCGACCACCTGCTTGGCGGTCGAGGCCGGAATGTCGAAGGCGATGCCGACACTGCCGCCCGACGGCGAGAAGATGGCGGTGTTGATGCCGATCACCTGGCCGTTGAGGTTGAAGGTCGGACCGCCCGAATTGCCGCGGTTGACCGAGGCGTCGATCTGGATGAAGTCGTCATAGGGGCCGGCGCCGATGTCGCGGCCGCGGGCCGAAACGATGCCTGCGGTGACGGTGCCGCCGAGGCCGAACGGGTTACCGACCGCCACGACCCAATCGCCGATGCGGATCTTGGAGTCGTCGGCGAAGTCGACATAGGTGAACTTGCCGCCGCCATCGACCTTCAGCACGGCGAGGTCGGTGCGCGGATCGGTGCCGATCAGCTTGGCGTCGAGCTCCTTGCCGTCATTGGTGACGACGGTGAAGTCGGAGCCTTCCGAAACCACGTGATTGTTGGTGACGAGGTAGCCGTCCTCGGAAATGAAAAAGCCCGAACCTTGAGCCACAGGGCGCGGCTCGCCATTGCCGTGGTTGCGGTGATTGAAGCGGGGCATGCCGAACTGGCCGCCCTGATCGCCGAAGCCGCGGAACTCCTTGAAGAAGCGGCGCAGCTGCGGATTGTCGGGCAGGTTGTCGAAGCCGTTCTGATCGTCGGAGCCGTCATCGGCCGTCGGCTGGATCTTGGCCTTCACCTTGACGCTGACCACCGCCGGCGAGACGCGCTCGACGACGTCGGCGAAGCTCGGAACCTGCGGAGCCTCGACACGCACAGCATCGGCCAGCACGGGCGCGGTGCCGGTGGCAAGCGCGCCTGCGCCGACCGCACCAATGACGGCCAGGGACGCGACAGCCGCCATCAGGCGTTTGCGGGTGCTTGAATATGAATCGGGGGCAATATTCATG
The DNA here is from genome assembly GCF_004023205.1 of Mesorhizobium sp. M1A.F.Ca.IN.020.03.2.1. Classification (NCBI taxonomy): domain Bacteria; kingdom Pseudomonadati; phylum Pseudomonadota; class Alphaproteobacteria; order Hyphomicrobiales; family Phyllobacteriaceae; genus Mesorhizobium; species Mesorhizobium sp. M1A.F.Ca.IN.020.03.2.1. The sequence continues at coordinate 13,317 of NZ_RZSV01000111.1, forward strand.
GGTCTCGTTTCCTCTTTCGAAGTGGATGCGCTCAGGAGAGCATCCTCGGAAAAGAGACTTAGTGAGGCGCACATTACGGCGCCATTTCCGATATATGAAAATTTTGTAATGTTGGCGCTTTAATCGCGCAGCAGCTTGTCCAGCGCCGCCTGTTCCTCGGCGCTGAGCGTGCTGTCCGGCGCCGGGCGGCGCGAACGGGTGCTGAGCACGATGAAGATGCCGCCGGCCAGAAGTAAAAGCGCCGGGGTGCCCCACAAAAGCGCGTTGCGCAGGCTGAAGCGCGGCTTCAAGAGCACGAACTCGCCGTAGCGTGAGACGATGTAGTCCATCACCTGCTGGTCGGTATCGCCGGCGACGAGGCGCTGGCGCACGAGGATGCGCAGGTCGTGGGCCAGATCGGCGTCGGATTCGTCGATCGACTGGTTCTGGCAGACCATGCAGCGCAAGCCTTCGGAAAGCGCGCGTGCGCGAGCCTCCAGCGCCGGATCGGGCAGCACCTCATCGGGCTTCACCGCCTGTGCCGTGCCGGCGAAGACCAACGCCAGCAGGAGGATCAGCGGGGCGAGCGAAAACTTCGCTTTCATGTCGGGCTCGCGGGCAAGGCAGCGGCAGCCGGCTTGCGGCGCCTCGCGGGGGCGCCAACGCGCAGGCGGCGGTCGAGCAGCGACATGGCGGCGCCCGCCATCATCACCAGTCCGCCGCCCCAGATCAGCGTCACCAACGGCTTCCACCACAGGCGCACGACGACCGAGCCGTCCTTGCCCTCATCGCCGAGCGACAGATAGAGCTGGCTCACACCCAGCGTCCTGATGCCGGACTCGGTCGTTACCGTCTGCCGCACCGGATAGAAGCGTTTTGCAGAGGTGATCTCGCCATCGGCATTGTCATCGGCGCCAATCAGCAGGAAGCGGCCGCGCTCCTCAGTGAAGTTTGGGCCTTTCTGAGGAAACAGTCCTTCGAAGCGCAGCGTGTGGCCGGAAAGTTCCACCGTCTCGCCGGCGCGCATGGTAAGAATCTTCTCGGTGCCGAACGAAAGCGTGCCGACGATGCCGAGCAAGGTGAGCCCGAGGCCGAGATGGGCAAGCGCGGTGCCGAAGACCGAGCGCGGTAGGCCGGCAAAGCGTCTCAGCATGTCGGCCGGCGCCACCGAGCCGATGCCCGACTTGACGGCAAGGTCGGTCAGCGCGCCGGCGACAAGCCAGACGGCGAGGCCGACGCCAAGCGCAGCGAAGACCGAGGCGCCATCGATGAACAGGCCGGTGACCAGCATCGCGGCGATCGCCAGCCCGAAGGCCGCCATCAGGCGCTGCGAGGCGGCAAGGACGTCGCCGCGCTTCCAGGCAAGCAGCGGACCAAACGGCACGATGGCGAGCAGCGGCAGCATCAGCGGGCCGAAGGTCAGGTCGAAGAAGGGCGCGCCGACCGAGATCTTGCCGCCGGTGATGGCCTCAAGCGCCAGCGGGTAGAGCGTGCCGACGAGCACCGTCGCGGTCGCCGTGGTCAGGAACAGATTGTTGAGCACGAGCGCGCCTTCGCGCGAGATCGGCTGGAACAGGCCACCTGCGGTCAGGGTGGAAGCGCGCAGCGCAAACAGCGCCAGCGAGCCGCCGATGAACAGCGTCAGGATGCAGAGGATAAAGACGCCGCGCGCCGGATCGGTGGCGAAGGCATGCACGGAAGTCAGCACGCCAGAGCGGACAAGAAAGGTGCCGAGCAGCGACAGCGAGAAGGTGAGGATGGCAAGCAGCAGCGTCCAGATCTTCAGCGCCGAGCGCTTTTCCATGACGATTGCCGAATGGAGGAGCGCCGTGCCGGCGAGCCAGGGCATGAAGGAAGCGTTCTCGACCGGGTCCCAGAACCAGAAGCCGCCCCAGCCAAGCTCGTAATAGGCCCAATAGGAGCCCATGGCGATGCCGCCGGTCAAAAACATCCAGGCGACCAGCGTCCAGGGCCGCACCCAGCGCGCCCAAGAGGCGTCGATGCGGCCTTCGATCAGGGCTGCGACCGAGAAGGAGAAGCAGATCGAGAAACCGACATAGCCGAGATAGAGCAGCGGCGGATGGATGGCGAGGCCGAGGTCCTGCAGGATCGGGTTGAGATCGCGGCCCTCGATCGGCGCCGGGTTCAGCCGGATGAAGGGATTGGACGTCGCCAGGATAAACAGGAAGAAGGCGGCGCCGAGCATGCCCTGCACGGCCAGAACATTGGCTTTGAGCGTCGCTGGCAAGTTGGAACCGAAGACAGCAACGAGCGCGCCGAAGAAGGTCAGGATCAGCACCCAGAGCAGCATCGAGCCTTCGTGGTTTCCCCAGGTGCCGGTGATCTTGTAGATCATCGGCTGCAGCGAATGGGAATTTTCCCAGACGCTCGCCACCGAGAAGTCGGAGCCGGCATAGGCGGTGGCAAGAGCGGTGAAGGACAGCGCGGTGAGCGCAAAGCCAGTGACCGCCACCGGGCCGCCGACCGCCATCAGCCGCTGGTTGTCGGCGCGGGCGCCGACCAACGGCACCAGCATCTGCACCAGCGACAGCGCGAAGGCGAGGACGAGCGCGAAATGTCCGGTCTCAACCATTATTGGCTCTTGCTCTCCTGCCAGACGCCCTTGGCTTTCAAGCCGTCGGCGACTTCCTTGGGCATATAGCGCTCGTCGTGCTTGGCTAAAACGCTATCGGCGACGAAGACGCCGTCCGGGCCGAAAGCGCCCTCGGTGATGACGCCCTGCTCCTCGCGGAAGAGGTCGGGCAGGATGCCGGTATAGGTGACCTTGACCGATTTCTGCATGTCGGTGACCGAAAAAGCGACGGTCGCGCCCTGACCGCGAACGATGGTGCCTTTTTCAACGAGCCCGCCAAGGCGAATGCGCTGCCCGGGCTGGACGGTTGCGGCGGCGAGGTCGGCGGGCATGTAGAAATACGAAGCCTTCTGGCCGAGCGCGTAGAAGGTAAGACCGGCAGCAGCGCCGAGGAAGGCCAGCCCTGCGAGGATCACCGACAATCGCTTCTGCTTGCGCGTCATGGCCTACTCCGTCGCCGTCACGCCGAGGGAGGCGGCAAAGGCGGTGAATTTTTTGGCCTGCTCGCTGTCGGCGCCGAAGACGGCAACCGCGCGGCCGAGCGCGTCGCGGGCCCGGTCGGCCTCGCCGAGCACGACATAGGAACGAATGAGCCGCATCCACCCTTCCTCGTCGCGCGGATTTTGTTTCAGCCGGTCGTCGAGGCTGGCGACCATGGTCTCGATCATTGCCTGCCGGTCCTGCGGCGCCATCTGCTGCGTCGCCTCGACCTGCCCGGCATCCGGGCCGGTCGCCGGCTTGCCTGCCGCCGCCGGCGGCTCGGCCGTTTCGGCGAGCGCCTGCTGGACGGCGTTGCGCCAGGGCGAATCGGGCGCAAGCTGACCGAGCATCTTTTGCCAGGCGGCGGCGGCTTCCGCTTTCCTGCCTTCCTGGGCCAGGCCCATCGCCAGATAGAAACTGGCCTTGGCGTTGGCGGGATCGAGCTTCAAGGCCGCGTCGAAGGCGCCCTGAGCCTCGGCCGTGACGATCCCGCCGGCAGCGTTGGCGATCGCCTCGCCAAGGCCGGCCTGGCGCGCGGCGCTGTCGCCGTCGAGGCGGATGGCGTTGCGATAGGCGGTCACCGCGTCGGCGTAGCGCTGCAGGCGCAGATAAACCGGCGCAAGCACGTCCCAGCCCTTGCCGTCCGAAGGGTTGGCGGCGAGATGCGCCTCGGCGCGGGCAACCAGCTCGTCGACCGAGGACTCGGCAGGGTTCTTGGCCAGCCGTTCGGCCAGCGGCTGCGAGGGCAGATCCGGCGAGCCGAGTGAGCCGTAAAGTCCCCAGCTAACCAGCGGCACCGCCAGCACGGCGGCGGTGGCGACCAGCTTCGCGGCGCGCGCAGGGCGCGGCGCTCGCGCGCTTGCCTGGCTGTGCGAGCCGAGACGCAGAATGCGGCGGCCGATCTCGGCGCGCGCTTCCTCCGCCTCGCCCGGCTGGATGAGACCGCGCGCCATGTCGCGGTCGAGTTCCGAAAGCTGGTCGCGATAGACTTCGAGATCGTGATCGCCGGCGGTCGATGCGGCTTTCGTGCCGCCGGCCAGCGGCAAAAGCACCGCCAGGCTGGCGCCCAGCGTAAGGATTGCAGCTATGACCCAGAACAGCATGGCTATTCCAATAAAGGCAGAGCCCTGCCCTGCCAACACGGACGCCCTGCGACGCTTTGGCGGCAGACGCGCCGGCCGTCCTTGATCAATGTCAAATTGCGCCGATCGTTGCTAATTCAGGTCAGCGGCGTCCAGCTGCCGTCGGCATTGCGGCAGGCGGTGCCGCGCGCCGTGACGCCCGAACCGCTCGTGTAAACGGTGTGGGTGTATTGGCGGCAGTCCTGCGAGCCGACCCGGTAGGGCTGGGCGGCAACGACCTCGCCATAATGGGTCGAGCTGTCGCCCTTCCACGTCACCTTCTGGCCGCTGGCGTTGTATTCCAGCGCCTTGTACTCGGCCTCGAGGCCTTTGCGCTTTTCAGCATCGCTCAGACCCGAACCGATCGAGCCGCCGATGAGCCCGCCATTCATGGCCGCGACGATGCCGGCTCCCACCTTACCGGCGGCCGGCGGCGCGGCGACGGGCGTGACCGGAGAGGTCGGGCCAGTCCTGCCCAGCGTGGTGCAGCCCGACACGGCCATCAGGGCGGAAACGAGCGCAACGCGAATCTTCATACCAGCAACCGGTTCTCTTGAGCGGGATGGGCTTCTTGGGCGAAAAGCACTTCTGGAGCGAGATGGATCGGGAACCGCGCCAGCGGGAAGGATAGCGAGCCCATAGTATTGATATTTGTCGGAAATTTGGCCGCAAGCGGCCGCACGGAAATCGATAAAAACATTATTGAAGGCTCCGCAATCTTACCACTGCCCTCAAGCCGCCCATGCTGGACCGTTCCAGCGCCAGGGCGCCTCCATACTCGTTGACGAGGTCGGCGACAATGGCCAATCCAAGCCCCGTTCCCGGCTTCGTCTCGTCGAGTCTCTTGCCGCGTTTCAACACTTCCCGCGCGCTGTCCTCGGGAA
>NZ_RZSV01000112.1:0-17992 GCF_004023205.1 Mesorhizobium sp. M1A.F.Ca.IN.020.03.2.1
ATGCGGCGACCAGCAGCGCGCCGGCGACCAGCCCGAGGCTGCCGAGCGTCGTGGCAAGCCGGCCGGTCGATTTCGCCTCGCCCAAAGCGCCGCCTCGTCGTTTCACCGGATCATACATTAGGCGCCGATGACATCGCTTGAAAAGCAAGGCTTTGCGTTAAGTCTCGCGCAACCAATGCGGCCTACAATCGAGCATCGGATGTCGAGGGGGATGACATGACGCGCAAGCCGACACTGCTCTTTGCCTTCCCGGCTCTCATGCTGTTCCTGCTGGCGGCGGAACGGACGGCGACGTTTCTGCTCGGAACCTATTCGGCCAGCCCGACCATGTGGCGCATCTGGCTCGAGCTGCGCCCCTTCTCGACGATGTTCTGGCAGCAGGTGGACTTCTATCTCGGCGGCTCGATGGCCGTCGATGCCGCCGTCATCGTCGTTGCGTCAGGCGCCTGCTGGATGGCTTGCCATGCCAAGAGATCCGCCGGCTTTTTCCTCGCCAACCATGCCGCTCTGATGTTCGCCGGTCTGATGATAGCGGCCGGCAGCCGTTCGGAAACGGCGAGCACGATCGCCAATTTCACGGCGCCGCGCGGCTTTCAATTCTCGCTGGCGATCGACTTCAGCTTGAAAAACTGCATGGTGCTGTGCCTTGGCCTTGCGGCCTGCGCCTATTGCCATGTCGCCTTCCTGCGCGAGGCGAGGCTGCGCGCCGAAGCCCGCGCCGTCCGCATCCTGGCGCTGCAGCGTGATCTGTAGACCCCGCTGATCGGAATGCCTTCCGCTATCGCCCGATGCCGCGTCAGTTGATCTTCTTGTAGTAGACTTTGCCGTCGGCCTGCTGGATGCGCTGATAGGACGGATTGGGTCCGGGCGGCGCGGCCTTGCCCTTGAATGCCGGCGCGCCGACGGAGGGGTTTTCACCTGCCGAGGCCTCGGCCACGGTCGTGTTGGCGAAACTGGGCTCTGGCGCCCGCGGCGGCTCGGCGTCGGCGGCGACGGGCTGGCTCTGCTCAAGCCGGGAAAGATTGCCGTTTATCTGGCCGAAACTCGCCTGCAGCTGCCGGTCCAGCGTCTCGAACCGGCTCTGAAAGCCGTTGTTGACGGTATCGATGCGCGCGCCGATCCTCTGCTCGAACTGGCCGAGCTGGTCCAGCCGCGCCTCCAATGCCCGAAGGTCGTTGACGCCGCGATAGAGATAGAAGGCGGCGGTGACGTTGATGGCGGTGACGAGGACCGCGCCGGCCGCGACCACGCCGATGGTTCTCGCCCGGCTCGGCCTGCCCGGCGCCTTTTCCCGTTCGCTGAGTTCGATTGCCGGAATATCCGCCTCGCTGATCATCGTCATTCAACCACCACCTTTGCGCCCACCGCGACGCGCTTGAAGAGATCTATCACATCCGTGTTCGTCAGCCGAAAACATCCGGACGTGCCGTCGAAGCCGACACCTTTGGGATCGTTGGTGCCATGGATGCGATAGAGCGTGTCGCGCCCGTCGCGCGACAGATAGAGCGCCCTGGCGCCGAGCGGATTGTAGGGACCGGCGGGCACCATCGCCGGCAGCTCCGGCTGGCGGACGCGCATTTCTTTGGGCGGGCGCCATTCCGGCCATTCGGTCTTGGCTGCGACCTTGACGGTGCCGGTCCAGCCGAAGCCGTCGCGGCCGACGCTGATCTGGTAGCGCAGCGCCTGGCTCTTGTTCGTGACCAGATAGAGCGCCTTCTCGTTTTTGCGGATGATGATCGTTCCCGGCTGCTCGCCGGTCTGCAAGGCGACCGTCTTGCGCAGGCTGGGGCCCATGGCGGGAAGCGGCGGCAGTCCCGATCCGGCTTCCGCGAGATCGCAAGGCACCGCCAGCGCGATGCCGATCAGGCAGGCGCCGGCCAGGCGTGTCGCTATCCGCCGCATTTGCGTTCTCGCAATTCCTGATGGAAAACCGCTGCCCGGATCTCCTGGAGTTGCTCTAGCGCTGGGCATTGTCCAGCCGCTCCTTGAACATGCGCTTCAGGTCCTTGTTGAAGCGGGCCCGCCCGTCCACCTCCGAGGGCAGGATGGCGCGGTTCAGCGCGTCGGCCAGCAGCGCGTTGTCGAGCACCAGCGACTTGATGTGCGGCGCCTTGAAGATCTTCTCCAGCTCGCTGCGCGAGAAGTGGTTGCCGAACCATTTGCGCTTGTGCTTGTTGGCGACGAGCGTGATCGAGACGCCGTTGCCGCGCAATTCGCGGATCTTCTTGTAGAGCCGCTTGCCCTGCCTGAGCGAGGCGACGTTGAGCTCGAAGACGATGAAGATCTCGTCGCTGGTGCGCAGCACCGACTCGTGCCACGGCGTCTCGATGTTGGGCAGGTCGATGACGATGTCGTCGAAGCGGTAGGCGACGAGGTCGAGCAGCCGGAAGACGAAATCGGCGCCGCGCGGCTCGAACGGCAATTGCGGCCGCTCGAAGGAATAGAGCGTGAGGCCCGATGGCCGCGACAGCTTGATGACGTCCATCAGCTCGACATCGAGCCGCTCGGGCTGGCCGATGATGCCGGCGAGGTCGAACTGGTTGAACTGGTTGAGATAGGCGCCGCAATTGGCGCTCTGGAAGTCGAGGTCGACCAGGCAGGTCGACGCCGCCCGCTCGGCCGATTTCGACGCGAGGTGCTCGGCCGCCGAGATGGCCAGCGTCGTCGCTCCGGCGCCGCCGCTGGCGGCAATGAAGGTGACGATGCGGCTTTTGGTGCCCTGGTTGCCGGTGTCGTGGAAGGTGACGGCGTTGAGCAGCTCCTTGGCGTCGAGCGGCTTGTGCAGCCAGTCCGACGCATTCATGCGCACCAGCACCCGCGTCTGCTCGGACGTCAGCTCGCCCGAGACCGCTATCAGCGGCACCGAAGCCCAGGTCGAACGCGCCTCGACAAGGGCATTGTTGCCGAGCAGCTCGCCGTCGCCGAGATCGAGGATAATGATGCCGGGACGTGCATCGACCGGCGGCCCCTTGAGGAACTCGACCGCCTCCGAAACCTTGACGTCGTAGATCGCCAGCGCGTCGAGCCGCGTGGTTACATCGTGCCTGAAATTCGCATCGGACGAAAACAGCGCGACCTGCTTGCGTTTCGTCGGCAGCACTCTGGTGTCGATGGCGTTCATGGCGATGTACTCTTTAAATCTTCACCCGTTACTGTACTGAGCATGGAAGGCATGGTCATATCGCCGAACCCGAGCAGACCGCCCAGGAAAAAGAACTGGAAGTTGATGTTCTGCAGGCTGACGGTGATGGTCGGAACCGGGCCACCTTGCCGTGTCTGATAGCCTAGGCCAGTAGCTGCATAGGTCACGACGATGTTGTCGCGATTCAATCTAGGAAAGAACTGACACATACCGGGGCGTTGCCCTGGCTGCACGACAGGACAAGTATTGTCGTTGGTCTCGGCGGTGTCACCGCGAAAAATTCGACTGAAAGCGGCGGAATTGAATATCGCCGTATTGCCGTTGCACGAGCCCGTACTGCCAGAATATTTGCATTGGAATGAGTACGTTCCGGCGGTGATTGGCGCCCCCGGATTTGTAGCTGGATCGGCCGCCGCAAGTGTCATTGCGTTTACGGCGGGATCCGAGATCGACGCCAAACGTGCGCCTACCTGTACTGCCTTGGTCGCCGCGTTCCATTGATAGAAGGCATAGCCAAAATCGACGAAGCCGAGGGTGAGGGTAAGCAGCAAAGTTATGGCGATGGCCATTTCGACCATCGCCGCTCCCTCCTCCGATCTTGCGAACCGCTTGAGCATCATCAGAATCGGATCAACCGCTCCTGATGACTGGCCGTCAGCGTGATTGGGCCGATATTGAGCAGCGACAGCCAGCCGACGCCACTATAATTGATGGTGCCCGAGGCCGTGACGATGCAAACCTGGGACGTCGTCGATAGGTAAAGGACGGTGCCAGTGCCGGGATCCACAGTGTTTTTGCAGTCGGCCGGATCGGCGATTGTCACCGTGACATCCGATGTCGTCCAGCCTTTGATGCGCGCCGGCGGGGTCCCGGCCACATTGCCGAAGACGATGATGTTGGTGGCGACATTGGCGCAGTTGATCGCGGCGAGCCCGGCATCGGTATAAAGCTGGCTATTGCAGCGCGCGGCGAACCGCGCGCCATCGCTGAGCCCGGCTTCCATTAGAAGCTTCTGATGGATTAGATTGCCGAACTCGAACACGCCTGCCGACAGGATGAACATCAGTGGCGCGACGATCGCCATCTCGACCAGCACGGTGCCGCGCTCATCTCGGCGGAAACGACGGACCATGCGGGACAATGCCTGCGCCATGGCTGTCACCGATAGAGCTGCGCTTCGTCGCGCAGGAATTTATCAAGTGTCCCTTGGCCCTCACGACCGGTGACGTCTACAAGCTCGACCCTGATGGTTTGGTCCGAACCGCTTTCGACCGTCTCCGTGATAAAAAAGCTGGCGAAGGCCTCGACTGGTAGCGGCGGTGAGGAGTTGCCACCGCCCATCAAGCCGGCCGCTGCCAGGGCCTGACAATTCAGGATGGCGCCATAGAGGATGCGGCGGTCTGGATTGGAGACCGAGTTATTCGAACAGGCCGGTGTCCCGCGCTCACCGCCGTTCGATGGGTGGTTAACGATGCCCTGCGCGATTTCGTAGCGGTAGACGCTGTAGCGGGTCGGCTGGTTGGTGTTGCTCGCCGGGTTCACGCCATCGGCGCCGACGGGTTTCGAGACGCTGACAGGGTTGGTCGTCGTTGCAAAATTGGTGCTCCAGTACTGGTCAAAGTTCCAGTTGCCATCACCCACGCGGCCGTTCGCTATCGAGCAGCCGGTCGAAAAGCAGTTGTCGCGCGGGAAGGCATCATACTTGGTAGGGTCTGGCGGGCTGGCGAGATCAGCGTTGCAAGCATTCCCATTGCCCTTCGACGGCATCTGATAGCCTTTGCGCACGTTTTCGCCCGGCGCGTAGTCGGCATTGTTCTTATTGCCGTTCATCGACCCGTTGTAGACGTCGAAACGCACGTTCAAAGCGTCTCGGACCGTGGCGATGAAGCCCGGTCGCAGGAGGACGCCGCGCGAATTGTAACAGGCTGCCGACTTGGTCTTGGCGATCATGTCCCTGATCGCATTGGCGCCGCCGGTACCGTCCGGTGGTTGCAGGAACCCATAATTTCCAGGCGAGTTCTGCGCCGTATTGCCTCCCTGCTGGCGCAGCTCGATGAGACGGCGCCGCTTTGTTGGGTCAGCCGCCACGGAATAGATGGTGTCGCCCGAGCCCTCGTACGGGTTACAAATATAGACCGGCGTGAAATCGCAGACGCCACGGGTGAAGCCGGCAACCGAAACCGATCCCACGTTGAAGGAGTTGTCGCTGGTGTTGCCGCTGATGAACGAGATCGGGAACATCGACCAGAACCCGACCGGTGTGGCGGTGACCTCAATGTAGCGGGCCTCGAGCGCCCCGGCCACTTCGTCTGTGATGATGTTTGCGGACGTGATAGGAAGAATGTCTGAGGCTGGCAGCGACCGCAGGTAGCGTCTGGTCACACCGGCAGCCTGAAGAACCTGGTCGACGCCGGTTGGACCGGAGAATCTGTAGTGGTTGGTCACCAGATTTGCGAGCGCCCTATCGGCCCTGGTGATTGAATCGGCGCGGCCGTCGAGCTCGGCCGCGGCGGCGAGCGCCATGGCATCAGAGCCCTTCTGCAGATCATTGTGCAGGTTGTTCGCGCGGCTCATGTCTATAGCAAGGACCGAAAGACCAACAATAGCCGGCAGCATGATGGCGACAAGAATGAGCGCTATGCCCCCTTGGTCGTGCCAGAACGCGCGAATAACCCGCAGCATGGCCTTACCCTTTACCCCTATGTAGCAGGCTCCTCGAACGCCCGCTTCACCGCCTCATTTCACTCATTGCTCGCGCTCGACGTTCCAACCGTCATGTTCGTTGCCGGTGCCGCCGCAGCCGTCGGCGGAAGCTTATATTTCTGAACGACCGCGACGGACCGCGCCCCGTCGCCTTCGATCTTCGTGTTGTTGGAAGCTGGATTGTACGGATCAACCGTCTGCAGCAGCTGGTTGGCTTTCTGCGAATCGCCCGACGCTAACGTCATCGTGTCGTAGTTGTTCAGATAGTCCGCGGCGCAGCCTCCAAGCAGGCTGGAACCGAGCAGGACGAACAGGAGCTTATTTCTTGACATAGACCAGCTTGTCCTTCGATTTCACATCCAGCATGTGGCCATAGGGACCAGTGACGCCGTCGCCCAGCTCATACTTCCTGATCATGTCCTTGCTGACTTCGAGCTGGCCGAGCAGGAAAAGTTCCGGGTCGTTGGCCGGCCTTGTCTTGTCGAATGGCGTCGCCAGTTGTTCGCCGGGCTTGACCGGCCGCACCAGATGCGGCGTGACGATGACGACCAGCTCCGTCTCTTCCTTCTGCGTGCTCGAATTCTTGAACAGCGCCCCGATGATCGGCACCTGGCCGAGCCATGGCACCTGGTCTTGAAGCCTTGTGTTCTTGCTGGAGAGCAGCCCACCAACCGCGAAGCTCTGACCGTCGCGTAGGTTGACTGTGGTCGCCAGCTTGCGGTTGGTGAAGATCGGATCGCCGGCGGGCGTGAAGCCGGTCAGGTCGCTCACTTCCGGCGCAAGCTTCATATGGATCTTGCCGTCGTCGAGCACCACCGGCGTGAAGTTCAGATTGACGCCGAACTGCTTGAACTGGATCTCGATCTCGCCCTGGCTGTTGACGCTGCGGATTGGTACTTCGCCGCCGGCGTTGAAACTCGCGGTTTCGCCGGAGACCGTGGTGAGATTCGGTTCGGCCAGCAGTCGCACCAATCCCTTCGACTCGAGTGCTTCGATATACATGTCGACTTTGATGTTGCTGTCGATGACGCGCGTCAGCAGTGCTCCGAACGGAGTGGAGTTGGAAAGGAGGCCACTGAGCAGCGTCCCTGACCCAAGCACTGCACCGTCTTCATCGACCGCGGCAATGCCAGTGCCAACCTTTGACGTTCCGCTCCTGTTCGTGCTCTTGAATGACACGCCTAGGTCACGGCCGGCATTTCGCTTGGCCTCCAGGATGCGTACCGAAAGATTGACCTGCTCGCTGTCATCGATGGTGACGGCGTTGATGATCGAGTCCGGCCCATATTGCTGCGTGACCTCGACGATTTGCGCCAGGGTCGCGGCGTCCTTGACATGGCCGCTCAGCCGAACTTTGCCGTTGATGGAGCCGATTTCGATGCGCGCCTTCGGCGCCACCTGGCGGATGGCGGCCGCCATGTCGCTGACATCCTGGCCGACCTCGATCTGGATGGCGCCCAGCGAGCGCTTGTCCTCGGAAAACAGATTGACGGTGGTGGTGCCGAGGCTCTTGCCGATGATGTAGAGCGTCTTGTCTGTCATCGGCTGCGCATCGGCGATCTTTTCGTCGCCAACGACGATGTCGCCCAGTGTGGCGTTCACCTGGATCGTCGCCGATTGCGAGACGGGGATGAACACGCGGTGTAGCGACGGGCTCGACACGTCGATGAAGCGGTCGGCCGCATGAACCGCGAAACTCAACGGCAATGCACAGGACAATACCAAAGCAGCCGCCGTAAGTGGTCCCCAGAACGCACGCATCTACGCTACCCCCTCGCTGGCTGATTCGGACCCCTCACCCTAATATGCCAGCGTTACTTTTGTCGCGGCACATCGTATGTTTCGAGTTTTACACCTCGAAAGACACCGATTGTAGCGCGGGCCGGCGGTTCCGGCTGCACATATTTGACGACTTCCTTGACAACTTGTTGCACCTGTGGTTCGGGCGCAACAGCAGGCGTCGGCTTGACTTTGCTCAATTCGTCAATCTGGCTTCCGACCCGCTCCACCGCTTGGGCCAATCCATCGATCTTGTCGTTGGCGCGCTTACGCTCTTCGGCGGCGGCGGCTTCCGCGGCCTTCTGCCTGTCGAGTTCCGCCTGCCGTTTGGCAACGTCCTCCGGAGTATCGCCGACCAGGTCGGCGAGCGTTACTCGCTCTGTCGTTTCTCCCCGGCTGCCTGCTGCCTGCCTCAGGGCCAACGACAACTGACCCGCTCCGGCGGCTAAAGTCAGCTTCTGCGCGTCCTTGGTGTCGACTTCGACCGTCACTGCCTTGGCCACGGTCGGGCTGTCCTTGCTTTCGTCGGCGACCTGGTCGATTGCCAGCACCTTGACGCTCTGCAGGAGCACGTCGACAAAACTCTTTTCCCCGCCGCCTCCGTCGCGGACCGTGCGCGTCAATAGCACATCGACCCGGTCGCCCGGGAACACGAAGCCGGCGACGCCCAGCACGTCGTTGACGCGAATGGACACGGCCTTCATGCCCTCTCCCAGCACCGCCGACAGGGTGGCCCGCTGGCCTGGTCCGGTGATCTTGGCTGAGAGGATCGGTTCGTTGGCACTGATGGATTGTAGCGCCTGCCTGGCTCCATTGCCGGCCAAGGCATCCTTGATAGTCTTGAAAGACCCAGACGGGACTGCACCGGCGGGCCAAGGAATTTCGCGCAATTTGTCGGCGCTCAATGCATCGCCGAATTTCAGCGGCATCGCCGCGACTACGATGGTGCTCGCTTGCACGCCATTGGATTGCGCCATGGCGTTGCGCTGGTTGGCCAGCCAGATATTGGCGAGCACGACAGCCAAAACACCGAACACGCCGGCGAGAACAATCATTATAACTGTATTGGCGCGCATGAGCCCAACCCCAAGGCCTTATTTTGTTCGACCGCATCGCCCGACGCGGCCCGTCCTAGTTGTCAGGCCCGGATTGCCTTCACCGGGCCTGACAACCTCGCGTTGCTTAGCTGCCGACGCCAGCGCCGCAGGTGCCAATGCCGCTGGCATTCAAGGTGGTGCACAGGCCGGTAAAGCGGCCGTTCACCCACAAGCCAATGCCGACGATGATGAGAATCGCAGCGCCAGCAATGATGCCGACCAGAATAGAATATTCGACCATGGCAGCGCCGTTTTCGTCGTCGCGGAACTGCCGGGCCATCGTCATGAGCTTCTTCATGCCAATTTCTCCCTTTGGAGGTTTGAACCCGACGAGACAGAGCCAAGGAATGAACCCCATACCAAAGCATCCCCCGTCACGTTCAATCCTTGTCCCACAAAAAAGGCGAGTCAAACGGATTAACAGTCCCTTAACCTTTCAATACTGGATTTTTCACTCCTTCAGTTTTTACAAATGCTTGATTCGCTTCGATTTTCAACCCGTCTTAACCATTCATTCACAATTCGGCCACAACCGTGCCGTCCCGCGTACAACATTAGATATATAACATATCCCTTTATATTAAGGAGGTTAGAGGGCGCATTGCCACGGATATCGGCAAAGGTCCTAGGACCTTGGTCGGTAGGGAGAGGCAGTGCAAAATAAAACGGTTTCTCATAGCTCGATTTCTTAACTATGTAACAAGTAATACATCTAGTGTGGCCTTCAGGCCGCTTGTGCCCGTCGTGGTTAATGCTTAGTTTCAACGTCGGGGAAATCAGCAGGGTTCGGTGACATGTTGGGGCGCTTCATCAAAGGATCGAATGAGCAGCGGGCCCCGCAGCCGGCACCAGTCGTCCCTGCATTGAATGGACCGGTGAACGTGCTCGCGACAGAAGCCGATCAGAATGACGATTTCCTGACGCTCAAGGTCGAGCTGCATAGCCATCTCATTGACCGGTTCAACCTCGCAGTTCTCGAAACTGCGTCAAAGGACGAGATCCTCAATGAAATCCGGCCGATCGTGCGTGAATTCGTACGCGGCCGCAACGTGCCGTTGAATGCGCGAGAACTGGATCAACTAACCAGCGACACGGCGGACGAGATGCTGGGGCTGGGTCCGATCGAGCCCTTGCTCAAAGATGATTCGATCGCCGATATCCTCATCAACACCCACGCGCGAGTATTCGTCGAGCGCCGCGGCGTGCTCGAGGAGACCTCGATTCGCTTCCGCGACGAGGCGCATCTGCTGCGCGTCATCAACAAGATCGTTTCGAACATTGGCAGGCGAGTCGATGAATCCGCGCCGATGGTCGATGCTCGCCTGGACGACGGCTCGCGCGTCAACATCGCGGTCCGCCCGATCTCGGTCGACGGTCCGCTGGTGTCCATCCGCAAATTCTCCAAGCATCCCTATTCGCTGGAACGCTTGATGGCATTTAATTCGATCCGCCAACCAATGATCGACCTTCTGCGGATCGCCGTGCAGGCGCGCAAATCGCTCCTCGTTTCAGGCGGCACAGGCAGTGGCAAGACGACGCTGCTCAACGCGCTTTCGAGCTACATACCGGCCAAGGAACGCCTAGTTACGATCGAGGATGCGGCGGAACTGCAACTGCAACAGCCGCATGTCGGTCGGTTGGAAACCCGCCCCCCCAATGTCGAGGGCAGGGGGGAGGTTCGCCAGCGTGAGTTGTTGAAGAACGCGTTGCGCATGCGGCCGGATCGCATCATCGTCGGCGAGGTGCGCGGCGAGGAGGCCTTCGACATGCTGCAGGCCATGAACACCGGCCATGAAGGCTCGATGACGACAATCCACGCCAACACGCCGCGCGATGCCATATCGCGCCTGGAGCAGATGGTCGGCATGGCCGGTATGCCGATGACGCATGAATCCATCCGCGCTCAGATCGCCTCCGCCATCAATATCATCGTGCAGACGCAGCGCCTTTCCGATGGTGGCCGGCGCGTCGTTTCCATCTCAGAGATTACCGGGATGGAAGGCAATGTCGTCCAGCTCCAGGAGATCTATCAGTTCGTCCGTCGGGATGTAGCCCCGGACGGCACCATTGTTGGCGAGTTCCGCGCAACCGGTGTTCGCCCACGATTCGCTCAGGAGGCGATAACGCTAGGACACCATTTCGCAAAAGACGCTTTCAATCCGCAGGTTCCGCTTTGATGCCGACGGGTCAGACTCTACTTTACTTCGTCTACGTTTTGGCTGCTGCGTCAGTTATCCTCGCGGCCGAGTCGTTTTATTTGTCCTACGCTGCGCGCCGTGTCCGAGCCGGTACGATTAATCGACGTCTCGCGCGGCTCACTGAGGAAGCCCCAGCGGAACAAGCGCTGCAGGGCTTGCTGCGAGAGCGCGGATTGACGGCGTCCGGTGACTACATTTTCGGCATGATCGCCTTGAACCGATTGTATACGCAGTCGGGTGTCACTGGAAATCCCTTAGTATTCGCTTCGCTGTTTCTATTGGCAGGACTGGCGTTGGCACTGATGTTGCCAATGATGTTCGGGTTTTCGTCGGTGGCTGGGCTGTTGGTCTTTTTGATTGTGGGGATCGCGCTTCCGTTGCTGGTGCTACGGCGCGCGCGCAACAAGCGCATCCAGAAATTTGCTGCACAGCTTCCCGACGCACTCGACATGATCGTGCGTTCGCTGCGAGCC
Organism: Mesorhizobium sp. M1A.F.Ca.IN.020.03.2.1; assembly: GCF_004023205.1. Taxonomy (NCBI): domain Bacteria; kingdom Pseudomonadati; phylum Pseudomonadota; class Alphaproteobacteria; order Hyphomicrobiales; family Phyllobacteriaceae; genus Mesorhizobium; species Mesorhizobium sp. M1A.F.Ca.IN.020.03.2.1. The sequence continues at coordinate 11,393 of NZ_RZSV01000112.1, forward strand.
GGGCATCCCACAACTGTAGCCATGGGGCTTGTCGCTCGCGAAATGCCGGACCCGCTCGGCACCGAATTCGGTATCGTTTCGGACGAGATCACATTTGGGCTTAGTCTTGAAAATGCGGTTCGAAAACTGTCGCAACGCGTCGGTTTTGAGGGCCTGCACCTGCTGTCGGTGTCCTTATCGATTCAGGCCAAGACTGGCGGCAATCTTACCGAAATCCTCGCAAATCTCTCAACCGTGTTGCGGGAGCGCCAGAAGCTACGCTTGAAGATCAGGGCATTGTCTGCTGAAGGCCGGGTCTCGGCCTGGATCATTTCCTTGTTTCCACTAGTGATGTTCGGCCTCCTCATGATTATCGCTCCCAGCTACTACGGTGACATTTGGAACAATCCTCTCCTAATGCCTGCTTTCGTGATCTTTGGGGTCTGGGCCCTGCTGGGTGACTTCATTATGTACCGCATGGTCAACTTCGATTTTTGACGGGAGCATAAACCTGTTTTCGAGTATCCAGAATCTAGGCTTCCTGATATCCATCGCAGTGTTCCTGGCAGCGGCGGCCCTTTTCCTGTTCGTCGCGCTGATCTTCCTCCCTGCACTTCAAACCCGGAAGCTGGTCTCGCAGAGCTTACTGTCAGAAGGGATCGCCAGCCGCCGATCGCTTGCCGGGCAGGACCAACTCGCCAAGATTGCAGCTCAGCGTCCAGTCGATGCATATTTCCGTTCGGTCGAGAAGGAGCGTGGTGAACCGAATGCCCTGGAGGCAAAGCTCTTTCGCGCAGGATTCTATCAGTCTAGCGCACCGGCTGTTTATACGCTGTCGCGCATCGCGGCCGTGGGCATTGGCTTTCTTGGTTGTTACGCTGGATTGTCAGCTGTCGTCCCACCGCAAATTCCAGGAATTTTTGTATTCGCAGTGGCAGCTCTGTTTGGTCTTGCCTGCTTAGTCATTCCCAGCATCGCGCTCGATCGTTTCGAAAATGGACAGAAGGAAACTTATCGTCGTGGGTTTCCCGATTTTATGGACATGATGATCACCTGCGCCGATGCCGGCATGAGCTTGGAGGCGGCTGTCGAGCGTGTGACAACTGAGTTGGCCGGCACGCATAGATGGCTTGGCATCCAGTTGTCGATCATGAACCTGCAACTGCGAGCCGGCAAGCCTCTTCGGGAGGCCCTACGCGACCTCGCCGATCGACTGGGGCTTGAGGAGGCGCGCGCTCTGGCCGTGCTGTTCCGGCAGTCGGAAGAACTGGGCACGAGCCTCACGGAAGCTCTACGCGTCTACAGCGACGAGATGCGCAGCAAGAGAATTCTGCGCGCCGAAGAGCGGGGCAACGCGTTGCCGGTGAAGATGATGATACCGCTCGGCGTCTGCGTGTTTCCTGTGGTTTTGATGATTGTCCTGTTGCCGATCATCATTCGAATGAAGGGCATTTTCTTCTAAGCCGTCGTATGCTTAGGTTCTGAACTGAGTCGGGGGACCCCTGGGGGACAGAATGACAGGGAAAATACGCCTCGCGGCCGCTGCTGGTGTGTTGACTATGTTGCTGGCCGGTTGCCAGACCGATCCCAGCGACGGTGTCGTGCGCACCAACGAACCCGCGAAAGGCGATTACACCGCCTTCGGCGACGCCTTTGATGGGCTGAAGACGGTCAGCGATGTCGACTACTATGCCTCGGACCAGGCGGTCACCGAGGCCAAGACCCAGTTTCGCTCCGAGAACTACGGCAATGCCGGCGCCTTGTTCTACAAGGCGACGCGGCTGGCGCCCAACGATGGCGTCGCCTGGTTGGGCCTCGCCGCTTCCTGCGACCGCATTCGTCGTTTCGATCTTTCCGACATGGCTTATAGGCGGGCCTACAAGCTGCTCGGTGCGACCCCTGAATACTACAACAACGTCGGCTATTCCTATCTCCTGCGCGGCAAGCTGCAGGACGCGCGGGCGAATTTCCTCAAGGCCTATGAACTCGCCCCCAACGATCCAACCGTGGCCAACAATCTGAAGCTTCTGTCGTCCAGCGTGCGGAACATCGAGCGGTCATGAGCCTTTTGCTTGCCGCGTCGCTGCTGCTCAAGGCTTTAGCCATTCCACTGCTTGCTAGGGTCGCCTGGGTCGATTTCTCGACCCAGAAGATCTCCAACCGCGACGTTCTACTGTTGCTTTGCCTGGGCCTCGGTTCGCTCCAACTTTTGTCGGTTCAGGCGGGGTCATGGTGGGACATGGGCTTGAGCGCCATTGCCGGCTTGGTCCTGTTCATCGCGCTCTTTCCGTTCTGGGTTCTGCGCAAGGTCGGTGCCGGCGATGTGAAGCTGATGGCGGTCACACCGTTTCTGATTGGAGGAAGCGGTCTCGTCGTCTTTTCGGTGTTTCTGCTGGGTTTCGCAGTCGCTACAGCGGTCCTGGTAAAGAATCCTTTTCTTTTGCCGGCCGGGATGTTCCGCCATTATGTGCAGCACCTGGATCGCAAAGGCGTCGTGCCTTTCGGCGTGCCAATCTCGGCAGCTGCGATCTGCACGATCGCGTTTCAGATCTATGCCAATGTGGCACTGGCCAGTAGCTCCGGGGTTCTAGGGCAGCTTAACTAGCCAGCGCTTTCAAAACCCCGCGGTCTGTTTCTCCACCAGCTTCAGTCTACCTTTCTCCACCTTGAAAAATGGCATCGATCTTTGGCTCGAGCCGTCGGCGCGGAAGCGGAACAGGCCGGTCGAGCCGCGGAAGCCGCTGGCGTTCTCGAGCACCTGTTTGGAGAAACCGTTCGGGCCGACCGAGCTTGCTATGCCGGCCGACATCGCCACCATATCGTATGCGTAGGCGACGTTGACGTCGGGCTGGTAGTTGTAGGTCGCTTTGAAACGGTCGGCGATCGGTCCGCTCTCGCTCTGGTCGAGCGTCGCGATATAGGCGCCCTCATAGAGCGGATCGATCGGGCGCTCGAGCCAGCGCTCGGTGCCGATCAGGTTCACGGCCTTGCCAGGAATACCCTTCGCCTTAAGCGCCGCCAGCACAGCGACAGGGCTGCCGTCGCCGCTGGCGACGACGACGGCGTCGGGCGCCTCGACCAGCGAGCCCATGTCCGACACCACCTTGGCGGCGTCCGACGCCGAATAGGGAAGCGTCACGGCAAGCGTCGCGCCATAGATGCTGAGCGCGTTGGCGACCCGCGCCTCGACGGCGCCGGCGTTCGCGCCCGCCGGCACCAGGAGCACGAATTTCTTGGCGCCCTTGCTGGCGACCGCTGCCGCGCCCGCCGCCGCGCTGTCGGCTTCGCTGAGCCGCACCGAATAGACGCCGGGGCCGCCGGCGAAATTGTCGGCCAACGCCAGCACCGGCGGCCGCTGCGTGCCGGAGAGCTTGGCAAGGTGCTGCGCCGCCGCAAGCCCGGCCGGCCCGATGACGATTCTCACGCCGCCCGAGGTGATCGCCTTCACCGCCAGGTCCTTGGCATAGCCGCTGTCGCCGCGCGTGTCCTCGATCGTCAGCGTCACCAGCTTGTCGCCGAGATCGGCCATCGCCAGCCGCGCGGCATCATACATCTTCCTGCCGTTCTCGCCCGCGCTGCCGGGGGCGGAGAGCGGCAAAAGCATGGCGATCTTGGTCGAGCCCGTGCCGAGCGTCAGATTGGCCTTGGGGGCGGCGGTCGCTGCGGAACTGGCGGTCAGCTGCGCGGGCGCGGCGGTGGTGGCTCCGGCCTGGCTTGCCGGAGCGGCGATCGCCGCGGGATCCAGCACCTCCGATGCGCCGTTCTTCGACTGGCAGCCGGAGATCGCCGCGACAACGGCAAAGGCGAGCGCCGCAGCAATTCCAGGAAAAGTGCGCAGCGGTTTCCCGTCCGCGATTGCGCAAAAACGCATAGCCGGACCAGTTCGGCGTTTCCCGGAAACGATGAACCGCTCCAACGCTCGCGAAAACCCGCGTCGGAAACGCCGCGCCACGCCGGCATGCGTGGCGACCCACGCCGGTCGCACGCAAGCGTCGGCCTCGGCGCAGGCTCTCTTGGCCATCATCGCAGCTGGTCGGCGCGCCCGTCAGCTCAGTGCATGTACTCGACCATGCGGTCGTGGAAGCATTCGCACTTGTTGAGGTAGTCCTCGTCCTTGTAGTTGGTCTTGAGATAGCCATAGGCCTTGCCGCAGGCGACCTTGGCTTCCGAGGCCCAGACGAAGGCGGGGCGCGACGAGTTGATCCATTCCGGGCTGTTGGCGACGGCGACCGATTCGTCCATCAGCTTCACCACATGGTCCTTGAGCTCGACCATGTTGTCGGTCAGCACCAGGTCCGAGGTGCCGACGGTGCGGCAATAATTCACCGCCGGCTCGCCGATGATATCTGCGGCAAAGCCGGTCGATCCGGCGAGCAGCACCGCCACGGCCGAAGCCAGCAGTCTTGCGGAATGTTTCATGTAAGCCCCTCTCCAAATTGCGAATTCACGGTTCGCTAACGCTTAGCATAGCAGCACGGCCGCGCATAAGCACTAAATCGTGGCCGTGTGCTGTTGATGGTTCGTGTCGTCGTAAAGGATGTTGATTGTTCCGGCCGCAGGCGCGTTCTGAAGAACGGCGACATCGACGAAGTTGGCGGGATTGCCCGAGCCGCTGGCGTCCACGCTCACCGTATTGGTTTCGCTGTTATAGTGGACGTAGTTGTTGATATTGCCGGCAGGCGCGGTGTCGAACAGGGCGCTGAGGTCGATCTTGTCGCCCTCCGAGCCGTGGTAGTCGGTGATCAGATCCTTGATGTCCAGGCTGTCCAGCTTGAACGTATCGGCGCCCGAAGTGCCGGCCATTGTCGACGCAGCTCCGGAAGCGGCGCTATCGAAATTGCCGAAGCCGATATCGGCGACCGCCCCCGTCTCGCCGTTGGCGGTCGTGAAAGTTGCTTCGCCATAGGTCAGGACCGAGCCGTCGGCCGAAACCGAATGCTGGTTGTTGCTTTCCAGTCCGATCTCGACGATGCCCAAAGCGGCAAGGCTCTTGAACTCACCGGGGTCCGACACGCCATTGCCATTGGCATCCTGCCAGACACCAAATTGCGCGAAGTCGTGGTCGGCGACGGTCAGCTTGCCGTCATGGTTCGTGTCGTAGACCTGCTCGAGCGCGGCAAGGTCGGTCGCAGCACCCGGGGCGTGTTGGGTGAAGGCGATTTCCGAACCGTTGTTCACCTTGCCGTCGCCATTGAGGTCGATCGCCAGGATACCGTCATGCGAATCTACCCAGGCGGTCTTCGAGGCGACACCATCGCCGTTGTAGTCGAACGAAACGGTGGAGTGCGTGAGATCGGTGGTCTGGATTCCGTCGTGGTTGAGGTCGAGCACCACCGGGGTGGCGACGGCGAAAGGCGTCAAGCCGTCTTTGACGTGAACAGTGAAATTCGCCGTTCCAGTCTGGTCGCCGTCACCGTCCGTAAGCTGCAGCGTCACCGGAATCGTGTGGTCGACCGTGGTCGATGTCACACCGACGTCCGTGAGGTTGAGCTTGGTCTTGCCCGAAGACTCGTATGCGTCGACCCAGGCGATCTGCAGGCCTGCAGGCGAATTGATGGTCAGCGACGTCGCACCGGTCGTTGGAATGAAGGAAGCGGTGCTTCCGTCGGTGTAGTGGGCGACGAACTCGACCTTGTTGCTGGCGCTCACCGCGTCGAACGAAAATTTGGCATAGCTGACATTCGCCATGGTGATGGCCGGGGGCGTATAGCCGCCAGCGCCGTCGTAGTCGTTCGGCGCACCGAAATCGAAGCGCATGAACTCGCCCGCGTCGAAGTTGTTGTTGCCAAGTCCCCAACCGGCGGTCGAGCCGTTGACATTGGACGTCTGCGCGAGCGACGGATCGCCGCCTGCCAGCCAGGCAGCCTCATGAGCTCCAGTGAAGATGCCGCCGGCATCCGTGGGCGCCCAGCCGGTCACCATCACGATGTTCTGACCGCCGGCCGTGACGACGATGGAGTTGCTGGGGCCGGCGCCGAATGAACCGCTCGAGGCAATGGAGACATTGCTTGTCATGCCGTCAAGTTTGGCCAGCAGATCGAAGGTGTATTGCCCCGAGGTGCCGGCCGCGGTGTTCACCGTGACCGTGAAGACCGCCGTGTCGCCGGCGTCGTGGCTTCCGTTGTTGTTGTTGTCGGCGTAGGCCGTCAGCACGTTGCCGACCTGCTCTGTGACAAGATTGTGCCCATTGGAGGTCAACCCGGTTGTATTGACCGTGATTGTCATGGCCGCGCCGGCGCCGTCAGCACCGGGAACGAAATTGATGGCCCCGACGGCGGGCGTCTGCGCGGGGTCGTTGCTGGCCTGCTGGCTCTGCACGCTGTTCAGCGTCGGCACGTCGTCGACGATGTTGACGGAGAGCGTGCCGGTGGCGTTCTGGCCGTCCTGGTCGGTGAGCGAGACGGTCATGTTCTCGAACAGGCTGTTGGTGCCCTGGCCGGCGGCATGCGCCTCGTTGTCGTTGAGCGTGTAGGTGTAGCTGACGACGCCGGTTGCGGCATTGTAGCCGGTGACGTTGAGCGTGTTGCCGAGCGCCGTGGTGAAGGAGCCGGCGCTGAAGACGCCGTTGGTGATGAAGGCGTGGCCGTCGATGCTGAGCGTGGCGATGCCGTCGGGCGAGGC